>JAQBNU010000151.1 GCA_028288365.1 Chitinophagaceae bacterium
GCAATGTCGCGCACGACAAAAAAGTGCAGCAGGAAAAGAAACACCGTGGCGAAGAGATTGCCCCGGATGCAGAACATGTACCCCAGCCAGGCCAAAAGCCCGCGCTGAGACATTCCGAGAAGCAGGACAAATCAGATGCGCCTGACGAGGCATCAGGTGACGTGTCGGCTTCCAAAACCAACTGACATTGATCGGAAAACCCATGGGCATTCTCAGCAACATCTTCAGCAAAATCTTCCCTGCATCTCACGCTGCCAATGCGTCGGCTGCACCCGGAGCAGCACCAGCCAGCGGGGCTGCTGCGACCTCTACGCCAGCGGTAACCGTAACAGCGTCAGCCGCACCGACGGC
This sequence comes from Chitinophagaceae bacterium, assembly GCA_028288365.1. GTDB lineage: Bacteria > Bacteroidota > Bacteroidia > Cytophagales > Cytophagaceae > JACMQM01. Next base: position 352 of record JAQBNU010000151.1, read on the forward strand.
GATTGCCGAGGTGGACGTGGAGCAGATGCTCGACGGGATGGCGGCCAAATCCCCGGAGAAACTGAACTGGAAGGCGTCGATCGTCGACCTGATGAAGTTGCTCGGCCTCGACAGCTCGTTCGCCGCACGCAAGCAACTTGCCAAGGAGCTCCACTACACCGGTGACACCAACGATTCGGCTGCGATGAACATCTGGCTGCACCGCCAGGTCATGAACAAGGTTGCTGCCAACGGCGGCAAGGTGCCGGCCGACCTCAAAGACTGATCGGGACAGACATTCAGAGACTGCCATGGGGGAATCATCCGGACCGATCTTGATCAGATTCGTTGCCAGCCTGGTCGCGCGCGCCGCTCTGCCCGGCAACCAACCAATGGGGGTTTTTCATCACTCCGTTATGTAGGTGGCCACCCTGTCTTTGTTGCACTGCAGCAATTTATGTGTTTGGCCGCCTATAGTGAGGTATGACCGCGCAAGCCACTGATGAAAAAGGGAATAGCAACCCCTTCCTGTTTTGGCGGGATCTGGCCAATGCTGCGACTGCGCTTTTAACAGGTCCTTCTAGGAAAGAGCAGCCAGCCGTAGTAGAACAAGGTCAATTCACCGAAAGTGAGTGTGCCGAGGGCGCTTACAGACTTTTTCTGCCGCCTGCCTCCGCATTGCCACGGTCGCTCGTTGTGATGCTTCATGGTTGCTCTCAGGATCCAGCGGATTTTGCTGCGGGAACCGCCATGAATGTCGCAGCGTCGACTGCCGGATTTGCCGTGCTATATCCTTCTCAGTCAACCCAGGCAAATTCGCAGCGCTGTTGGAACTGGTTTCAGCCTGCGCACCAGCAGCGTGGGAAAGGTGAACCCGCGTTGCTTGCTGCGATCACGCAAAAGATCATTGACCTTCACGGGATTGACCCACGTAGGGTCTACGTGGCGGGTCTGTCCGCAGGCGGTGCCATGGCAGCTGTTTTGGGTGAAGCCTACCCAGAGATTTATGCAGCCGTAGGAGTGCACTCGGGACTTGCTGCGCGTGCAGCAACCGATTTAATGACAGCCCTGAAAGCCATGAGGGGTCAAGGGCCAGTACCTAACATCCAGCCCTCGCTTGTTGCCACCATCGTTTTTCATGGCGACGCGGACACGACAGTAGACGCCAACAATGCAGCTCACATCATTCAGGCGAGTACAGGAAGTCGAGCCGTCATAGATCATGAAGTGATTGCCGAGGGAGGACGCAACAGTACCCGCGGCCTGCATCGCACAGCCGATGGCCAAATCTTGGCGGAGCAATGGATTGTTCATGGCGCGGCTCATGGATGGTCTGGCGGGTCGCGCAAGGGATCGTTTACGGAGGAGTGCGGACCTAATGCCAGCAGGCAGATGTTGCGCTTCTTTGCAGAACACCCGCGACGCGTCAACGCCCTTTAGTCCGTATGTCTGGGCAATTCGGACGCTTCAACCCGGCCTTGGATCGGTCCAAATGATCGCGGCCAGCCGCACGGCAAGCAACCGGATGATCGGATCGAGGATCTCGATGAACAGGACCGGAGGGCGTCGCAGCGTTTCCACGGATGTCTGGCCGAACGTGCAAAGGCGGCGGGTCCCACGAAGGAGCAGTACTTGACCGACGAAGAAGGCATCCTTCCGCGTCTTGGTGACCCGCAGCGTTCTGCCAGCGTGGCGATGCTTTCGGCCAGCTCACCTCTGCCCACATTCACCGCAACTCACACCTTCGGCGGATCGTTTTCGCGGTCGTAGTGCCGATGCAAACCCATGCCCGCAATGAAATCAGCGATGGCTGCATCAGCGGCCTGAGCGTCGGCCAGGATCAGGCCCGTGTCGGGCGAGCCGTCCGGGAAGGTCATGGGGATCTGCGCTTCGGACAACAACGCTTGAGAAGCGCCAAATGTCAGGATGGTCTTGCAATGCCAATATTGGGCTCGCAGGAACTCGAGTGTGTGGGCATCTTCGGCAAGGGCTTCTACGGCGCCTGCGCCGTCAGGCAACACCAGTGCGTCGAACAGGAAACCAGGCGAGTTCTCCATCGTCGCATCGGCGGCGAATTTCTCACCACCAACGCCGATATAGGTGCCAAGGCGCGCTGCTACCAAGCGCGGCACCGCGCCGGCTGCGACCAGTGCGGACACCAATTTGCCCAACGAGGCGCCTTCCACACCATGGGCCACCAGAATGGCGACCTTTCGCGTGCGGATGCCGCCGTCGCCGGGCCGAGCCATCAAAGACAGCGGCGGTGAGTTTTCGATTTCAGGCGTTGCAGGGCTTTCCAGCGCCTTCGGCAGAGCCACCGGCAATTCCATGCCCAAATCTTGCGCCAGTCGTGCTGCCAGTTCCGGTGATGCATTGAGCAAGCTCGCGACCATTCGTTCGCGAATGGCAGGCACGGTCACCTTGGACAGCTCGAAGCGGA
>JAQBNU010000082.1 GCA_028288365.1 Chitinophagaceae bacterium
GAAATCTACGAATCACTGAAGTTTGATTTCAATGTGACGTATGAAGAAAAAGACGCCATCGGTAAACGTTATACCATAAACGATCTTATCGGTACACAATTTTGCGTAGCCATTGATCATCAAACATTGGAAGACAACACTGAGACTATACTTCACCGTGACACGATGCAACACGAGCGCGTTACAATTGCTGCACTAATAGAAAAAATCTGTGAAGCCTTTTCTCTAAAAATAATATTAGAAAAAATGATGTAACAGTGTGAAAAGCCCGCTACCCATGCGGGCTTTATTATTTTTTTTCTTATCTTAAATAGATGGGTTTAGAAACTACGGATAAAATTAAGTACTACCTGATTGGATTTGGTCTTGCTGTAATGGCCCTTACCGCTGTTTTTAAAATCGAGTGGCAATGGGCTTTTCTAATATTGGGCTGCATAGGATTAGCGGTTATGATCTACCTGGCGATCGATCCAGTATGGAAAAAACCTAAACTTACCCTGCAACAACAAACCATCTTACTAGAATTTGATTTTTATAAAAAACTAAATTCCGTTGAACGCAAAGAGTTTGAATACCGCGTTTCCTACTTCACTCAAAACAAAGAGTTTATGGGAAAGAAAGACCTGGTAGTAACAGACCGGATGAAAGTGCTGATCGCCGCTACTCTTGCACAAATCGGTTTTGGTTTCGAATTTATCTCTTTCGAAGATTTTGATAAAATCATCATCTTTCCAAAAGCCTATTACTCTAAGCAAACCGGCCGTTACCACAAAGGAGAAGTCAATACGTCTGGAGTTATCGTCTTATCATGGGAAGATTTTTTGGAAGGTTTTCGCATTGCAGATGATGGTTACAATTTGGGCCTGCATGAAATTGCTCATGCCTTGCGCCTGGAAGATGCCATACCCGGTGATGAATACCATTTTTTAAAAGACACAGACCTGGCCGTTTGGAATGCTGTGGCCGAAACAGAGTACGACAACATCAGGGCAAAAAAACCTTCTTTCATTCGTTCTTACGCCGGAACCAACAGACAGGAGTTTTTTGCGGTATGCGTAGAACAGTTTTTTGAACAACCACAAGAGTTTTACAACGCCCTGCCACAGCTATACAAAGCCATGGCCAGTCTCATCAAACAAGACCCCTTGAAGCGTAAAAGATAATTTGGCGCTAAATCTATTTTTTTTCTTCACAAACCATTAAAATTCATTATTTTTGACCCCCTAACCTACGGTCCGTATGTGGCATAATATAGCATCTTTCATTCTCAAGAGCAGGTTATACCTTCTTATCCTCACAGCGAGCATTACAGCCTTTATGGGTTATCATGCCATGCATACTGAAATCACTTACGATTTCCTTGCTGTCGTACCAAAGGATGATCCGGATTTTATTTACTTCAAACAGTTTCAAAAACAATTCGGGGAAGACGGCAATTTATTTTTAGTTGGGTATCAGGATAAAAAAATATTTGAGCTCAACAATTTCAAACGACTGGATTCCATTTGTCGAAGCATTGAAAAAACAGAAGGCATCAACCAAATCATCAGTATCCCTACACTGAAGTATTTAAAAAAAGATACCCTCACCAATAAATTTGTACTCGTCCCTTTATACGATAAGCTGCCGCAAACACAAGCTGAGCTGGATAGCATCATAACGTTATTCAAAGATCAAAAGATGTACGAAGGGCTGATCATGAATCAGAACACCAACGCTACTCTTCTTGCCGTTGCGATTAAAAAAGAATACCTCAATTCTGTTCGTAGACAAGGCATCATAGAAAATGTCATCATAGAAAATAATCGCTTCGCCAATGAAATAGGTGTACAAGTACATTACGCCGGTTTGCCTTATGTACGCACGATCATGTCCAAAGAAGTGAAAGCGGAGTTTGGATTGTTCATGGCACTGGCTGCTGTTGTCACTTCTATCATTTTGTTTTTATTCTTCCGTTCCTGGTTTGCGGTATTGTTTACCTTCGCCGTGATCGGTATCACCGTGGTATGGACCATGGGAACCATTGTGCTTCTCGGTTACAAGATGACTTTGCTCACTGCGATGCTTCCCGCCTTGATCATTGTACTGAGCATACCCAATTGTATTTACATGTACAATAAGTACCACCAGGAAATCCGCAGACACCAAAATAAAATCAAAGCCTTAAGTCGCGTCATCGAGAAGATCGGATTCCTCACTTTCATGACCAACATCAATACCGCCGTTGGTTTCTTTGTGTTGTACACCACCAACATCATGATCATCAAAGAATTTGGATTGGTAGCAGGATTACTTAGCATCGCTACCTTCCTGATTTCTATCATCGTTATTCCTATTCTCTTTTCTTATCTGCCGGCTCCTAACGACAAACAACTGAAGCACCTTGACCTGCGCTTCCTGACGAGAGTCAATTACATTCTTGAATTCCTGGTGATCCGTCACCGCACCGTAATCTATGTAGTGACTGTCATCATACTGGGTATTTCTTTCTATGGCATCTCCCGTATTTACGTGACTTCACACATGGTAGATGATTTGCCTTCCAGGAGTAATGTGAAAACAGATCTTGCTTTTTTTGAACAACATTTCAAAGGTATCATGCCATTGGAAATTGTCGTTGACTTCAACAAAAAGAAAGCGGTATCCAATCCTAAGAACTTAAAAAAACTGGAAGCGTTTCAAAATTATATTTCTTCCCTCAACAACGTATCAGCACCCATCTCTTTGGTAAACATGGTGAAGGGCGCGCGGCAAGCATTCTACGGTGGAGATCCTTCTTTTTATGCCCTACCCACAAATCAGGAACGTGTTTTCTTAGCGAAGTATTTAGGCAAAGACACGAGTTCTTCTTCCGCTTCATTGCTTCGCTCTTTTGTGGACAGTGAAGGAAAAACGGCCCGCTTCAGTTGTAAAGTCGCGGATCTTGGAACAGCTGAAACAAACGAACTCGTCAACCGCAACATCGATGTTAAAGCAAAAGAAATTTTTGAAGGCGACCCTAATGTGAAAGTTCACCTGACAGGAAGTACACTACTTTACCTGAAAGGCAATCAATACCTCATCCAGGATTTATCTGAAAGTTTGCTTTACGCGGTGATCCTGATTTCACTGATGATGGCGATGATTTATTTCAATTTAAAAATGGTGATCATCTCTATGGTTCCTAACATCATACCCATGGTCATCACAGCAGGCATCATGGGCTTGTTCAACATTCCATTAAAACCAAGTACAGCCCTAATCTTCGGAATCTCTTTTGGTATTTCCATTGACAGCACCATTCATTTCCTAAGTAAGTATAAACAGGAATTAAAAATGAACAAGAGCGTATTGAAAGCCATCGTTATGACTTTGGAAGAAGCCGGTGTCAGCATGATCTATACGTCCATCGTATTGTTCAGCGGTTTTGTGATTTTCTCCTTCTCAGACTTTGGAGGAACGATCGCACTTGGTGTATTGACGTCGATCACATTATTCTTCGCGATGTTTACGAATTTGATTTTGTTGCCTGCCTTGATTTTAACATTCAGTGCTGGCGATAAACGAAACTTATTCTCCATTGTTGAATTAAGAGACAGGGGTCACTTTCACCATTCAGAAGAAGACGACGAAGAACTTGACTTGGGTAAATTAGATAAAAGGGCAGAGGAAAACCCACAACACATAGCGTGAAAAAATACAGCGAACACAAAGGTCTTGACCTCGCAGTAGTAGGACAGGAGATATTAGCTTATTGGAAAAAGGAAAATATTTTTCAGAAATCAATTACTGAAAGAGAAGGTTCTCCTTCCTTTACTTTTTATGAAGGCCCTCCTTCAGCCAACGGTACGCCTGGTATTCATCACGTGATGGCACGTGCGGTGAAAGATGTGTTCTGCCGTTACAAAACCATGAAAGGTTTTCAGGTCAAACGCAAAGGCGGTTGGGACACACACGGATTGCCTGTTGAATTGCAGGTAGAAAAAGAACTCGGCATCACCAAGGAAGACATTGGTAAAAAAATCACCGTTGAAGAATACAACGCCAAATGCCGGGAGGCAGTCATGAAGTTCAAAGGCGAGTGGGACGATTTAACGGAGAAGATGGGTTACTGGGTCGACCTCAAAGATCCATACATCACCTTCGATCAGAAATACATTGAGTCCTTATGGTTCTTATTGAAAGAACTGTACAAAAAAGATTTCCTCTACAAAGGATATACCATACAACCTTATTCCCCTGCAGCCGGCACAGGGCTTAGCTCTCATGAATTGAACCAGCCTGGATGCTACAAAGATGTAAAGGACACCAGTGCCGTAGCACAATTCAAAGTAGAAAGCGGTCAGTGGTCAGTAGACGATGATGTTTATTTCTTGGCCTGGACGACCACTCCTTGGACACTGCCTTCCAACAGTGCATTGGCCGTAGGAGAGAACATCTCTTATATGATGGTTGAAACCATCAATCCTTATACACATTTACCGGTTAAAGTAATTCTCGCTAAAGATTTAGTAGATAAATATATTCAACTGGAAACCCATGATCCGATTACTGTTTTCAATAATCAGTACAATTATGGATATGAGTTGATCCTCGATAAAAAAAGACTGGAAGCAGAATTCAACAAGGATGCCGCTGCGCAAAAATTCGATGCATTCCTGGATGAAAAATTAAAGCACTTCTTCAAAAATCCGAAAGCGAATAAGCTCGATGGAAAAGTGATACAAGAATTCAAAGGCAAAGAATTGGTCGGTGTAAAATACGAACAATTGATGCCTTATGTAAAACCTACCGCTCCTGCATTCCGCGTCATCGCCGGTGACTTCGTCAGTACAGAAGATGGAACTGGAATCGTACACATTGCACCGACCTTCGGTGCGGATGATGCGCGCGTTGCCAAACAAGCTGGTATTCCAGCCATCACCGTTTTAGACGATGAAGGAAACGAATTACCGTTGGTAGACAAGCGCGGTCGCTTTGTCAAAGAAGTAACAGACTTCGCGTTGGAATACGTGAAGGAAGCCTATTACACGGAAGCAGAACTGGAAACAGAACGCGTGAAACAATTGCGTGAAAAATACCTTTCCGTTGATGAACGTATTTCTATCAAACTCAAAGAAGAGAACAAAGCATTCAAAGTAGAAAAATACGAACACAGTTATCCGCATTGTTGGAGAACAGATAAACCGGTGCTCTACTACCCGCTTGATTCCTGGTTCATCCGCACCACCGCTGTCAAAGACAGAATGGTGGAGCTGAACAAAACGATCAACTGGAAACCGGAATCTACCGGTACCGGAAGATTTGGCAACTGGTTAGAAAACCTCATCGACTGGAACTTGTCCCGTTCACGCTACTGGGGAACTCCACTTCCCATCTGGCGAACAGAAGATGGCAAAGAAGAAAAATGCATCGGTTCCATTGCTGAACTCGAAGAAGAAATAAACAAGGCTCGTGAAGCAGGCATTAAAAATCCTGATTCCATCGAAGACTTACACCGTCCTTACGTCGATGATATTGTATTGTTGTCTGACAGTGGTAAACCGATGTTCCGTGAGAAAGACCTCATCGACGTTTGGTTTGATTCCGGCGCTATGCCTTATGCCCAATGGCATTATCCATTTGAAAACAAAGACATTTTCGCTAATAACTTCCCTGCAGATTTTATTGCAGAAGGCGTTGATCAGACACGTGGCTGGTTCTTCACACTTCACGCTATTTCTGTGATGTTGTTTGATAAAGTAGCTTTCAAAAATGTCATCGCCAACGGATTGGTGCTGGACAAAAACGGCAACAAGATGTCCAAGCGATTGGGCAATGCCATCAATCCTTTTGAAACCATCGGCAAGTTTGGACCAGATGCTACACGCTGGTACATGATTGTCAATGCACCACCATGGGACAACCTGAAGTTCAACATTGACGGCGTGGCTGAAGTACAACGTCGTTTCTTGGGAACATTGCAAAACACTTATTCTTTCTTTGCTTTGTATTCCAACCTGGATGGTTTCATCTTTAGTGAAGCAGAAATTCCTTTGGCAAAGCGTACAGAAAGTGATCGTTGGGTCATTTCAAAATTGAACACGTTGATTCAAAACGTGGACAAGGCTTATGCCGATTACGAGCCAACCCGCGCAGCGCGTGAGATTCAGGATTTCGTAATGGATGATGTGAGCAACTGGTATGTGCGTCTTAATAGAAAAAGATTCTGGAAAGGAGAATACAACGAAGACAAACAAGCAGCGTATCAAACGCTTTATACCTGTCTGGAAACAATCGCACGCTTGAGCGCACCAATTGCTCCTTTCTATACAGAAAAATTATTCCGAGACTTGAATGAAGTCACCGGTAAATCAGCCAGTACTTCTGTTCACTTGTGTTTATTCCCGGTGGCGAATACAGCTTTCATCGATGCAGAGCTGGAAGAAAGAATGAACCTCGCTCAACGCATTTCTTCTTTGATCCACTCCTTGCGTAAAGCCAGCAACATCAAAGTAAGACAACCGCTCACACGTGCCTTACTTCCTATCTTGAACGAACAGATGAAGCGTCGTGTGCAGGCTGTAGAAAGTTTGATCCTGTCAGAAGTAAACATCAAAACACTGGAATACATTGAAGATACTTCCGGTGTAATTGTAAAAAGCATCAAACCAAATTTTAAAAAATTAGGCAAAGAATACGGAGCCAAATTGAAAGAGTTAGGTAATGCGATTCAGGCGATGCAGGAAAAAGATATTCTGGCCATAGAAACCAACAACAGTTTCAAGCTGGTATTGGCTGATAACACCAGCATCAACATTACCTTAGAAGATGTAGAGATCCGGTCACAAGATATTCCCGGATGGTCTGTAGCTTCTGAAGGCAATGTCACCGTAGCATTAGACATTAACTTAACAGATGAACTTCGTCAGGAAGGCATCGCGCGCGATGTGGTGAATCGCGTACAAAATCTCCGCAAAGATTTAGGCTTGGATGTGCAGGATAAAATACGCATCACCATTCAGAAGTCTGATGAGCTGATCAATTCCGCTTTGATGAGCAACAAAGAATACATCTGTGAAGAAACACAAGCCTTGACATTAGAACTACTTGAAAATGTCATTGGTGCTACCGCTGTTGAAATGGACGAACAATCCCTCCTCGTTAAAATAGAAGTCCAATAATAATACAAGCGTAAGTATGGCATCGCACATGCTGCATTTACGCTTCATCACTTAATACTACAACTCACTCATGAAAATTTATAAGTATTTTTTAGCCACCTTATTTGTCATCCTGCTGGATCAAGCGGTCAAGTTGTATGTGTTTTACACTTTTCCTTTTGAAGGATATGAAATAAAAATATTCGGAGACTGGTTCAAGCTGAACTACATCACCAACGAAGGAATGGCCTTTGGTATCCGCATCGCCGGTGATTACGGAAAGTTGTTGTTGACTGTATTTAGGATCATTGCCTGCGGCGCCATTGCCTGGTACCTGCATCAATTGATTTTGAAAAAACTGCCCTCTGGTTTGCTTTGGAGTATCGGTCTGATCTTAGGAGGAGCAATCGGTAACGTCATCGACAGTACATTCTATGGAGTATTGTTGGACAATGCACCTTATGATGTTCCTACACCATGGTTTCATGGCAAAGTAATCGATATGTTCTTTATTGATTTGTGTAATTGTTTCATTCCGGATTGGGTTCCATTGATTGGTGGCAGCTACTATCCACTGTGGCCTGTATTCAACGTGGCTGACGCAAGTATCTTTATCGGTGTGTTATGGATCATCATTTTCCAACGCAGATTTTTCAAAGACGAACAGTCTACAGAAGTACAGAGTCAATAAGCCATTTAAAATCTTAGATAAACAAAGAGGGCGCAACGGTAATCGTTGCGCCCTCTTTGTTTATAATTATCTTCCTTCAACTAGTACTGTTGATAAGCAGAATAGTAGTAGGGTTTTGTGCCATCCGAAATTTTTTGAGCATATACTTCTAAGAAATACCCGTCTGAACTACAGGTATTGTCTGGAGTAGGAGTAGCACCATTGAATTTATAACCAGCTGTTGCTGCATATTCAAATATATAACCAATTAAATAAGCATTAGCATCCGTAGTATGAACTACTTTACCTTGCTTTAATATATATGGACCCTGATAATCTGTTCCACAATTGCTCCACTTAAACGAAGTAGGTATGGTATGCACAAATTTATTGCCTTTTGCGTCTATACCGTATTCGCAAACATTTTGATATTGGTCACTTTGCGACAACCAGGTACTAGCGCTGATCGTTGTATCTCCTTCAAAAGTATAGGTTATTCCTGTTCCGTTTGCGGAACCAGAGGAGCCAGAAGCAAAGGTTTTTTTACGGAATAAATTCCATACTCTTCCTACAGTGGTATCGCCCGTTCCCGTTGTATCATAATTAAGCTTAAGCGTACCACGCACTTTATGTATTAAAGTGTCTGCCGATGTTGATGTCCACACATCTAGCAATTTTCCTCCAGTAGCATTTGTAACGTAAGTGGTGCCGTTATAAATAATCTCTTGTCCAGAAGCATTATAATGTACTTTGTAATTATTGAAGACTACTTTTAACACAGCGTCAAGATCAGAGAACGTTGTTCCTTTAACTAAAGTAACTGTTATAGTACCACTCAATAGCCTCGATCCACAGTTTACTCCACCGTATGCAATGCTGAAATTTTTACCTGTTAATGTTACATTCCCACACGGTAAATCTACAGCTGAGGTTCTAGCACCACTACTGTCATAACTATGCGAGGTGTAAATAGTTTCTATGTCATCTTGCACGCGATCCAATTCATTTCTTGCTGCTGCGTCATCAGCCTTTTCTATTGTTGTAGTTGCGGGCGTTGCATCTTCTTTTTTTGTACAAGCAGTAAATAACATTGTTCCAGTCACTAAAAGTGCTGCAGCAAACATTAACTTCTTTTTCATAAAATAGATTTTAGGTTCGTTCAAAATACTTTTTGAATCTTCTTTAAAAGGCAAACTCTTTATTCTTATTTTGTCCTTGTAAAAAACGCAAGCCCAATTACAAATAATTAGTCAGTCTGTAACGTTACAAGAATGGTTTGTGGTATTAGAGTAAAATATAGTCAAATAGTTTAAATGCGTCAGTTTCTTTTCCCATACATTTTATTCCTGCTAAGCTTTATTTCTATGGCTTCACAGGCCCAATTTGTATCTGCTACTTTGGGAATAAATGGATTAACCTGTTCCATGTGTTCCTATGCGGTACAAGCAGAACTAGAGCGCCTGCCTTTTGTTCAAAAGGCAACCCTGGATCTGAATACCAATATTGCTAACATCACATTCAACGATTCTGTTAAAGTCGACATGCGCAAACTTGTTGATGCTGTATACAAAGCAGGTTTCTCCGTAGGTTACACCGAAGCCGATTATGTCTTTCATCAATTACCTGTTTCAGATCAATCCGTTTTTTCTTATCAGGAAGAAACGTATGAATTTCTCAAACCCTCCACAACAGTTCTCAACGGAAGAACAACCATTAAGTTTATAGATAAAAAATTTATCGCTAAAAAAGGTCATGCATTCTGGGCTCCTTTAATTAAAGAAAGTTTGAATGGGAAAACGGAAGCTAGCATTTATCACATCACACTTTGATCCGCTTATCCTTCATATTGTTTTTTTTCTATTGCTCCACACATTTTACTGTCGCGCAAGAACTATATCCATATGCAGAAGCCGCAAGTACAATGGCTAAAGGTGTTCCTGCTGTTCGCTTTACTTATGAAAACTATAGAGAACTGCCTTCACAACGTACACGCTATTACACAGGCATAAGAGTTGTTTATGGCTTAACGAAAAAATTAACTGTTGGCTTCTCTGTCTCAGGATCGAACCATCACCGCAAAAAATTTCCTATTGATCTTACCAATTACTTCATCAATCATCATCAGAAAAATTTTCCTCAAAATCCTTATCAGGTGGAAGGACTCATCGCATCGCTGAAATACAGGTTCCTTGCTATCGATGGCCATCAACGACATTTTCGTATGGCTGTTATGGGTGCTGCTGCCAAATCTTTCATTCCACATGACGCAGCAGAACCGAGACTGGGAGACAATTCTGGAGTAGAGGGTTCCTGGATCGCTACTTTATTGATCAAGCGTTTCGCCATTTCTTTGACCAATGGTTATTTGTTTCCCTTTAAATACAAAGACGACAACCAGGGCATTGTTTTCAAATCTGGCAATTCACGTTACGTCAATCTCTCTTTAGGTTATCGATTGATCCCCGCCGCTTATTCTGGATACAGCAATGTCAACGTTAACATCTACATGGAATTCATCAATGTCAATTACGACAAAGCCAACATGTCAATCAACGGACAGGCCTATTCATTTGACGATTATCAAAACTATGATAAATATATTTACAACAGCTTACAAGCCAATAGCTATTCTGAATTAAGACCTTCTATTCAGCTTATATTTTATTCTACTACTCGCTTGGAGATGGGCGTGGCTACACCTTTGTACAGTCAATCGTATCTTCATTTTTACCCGATGTACTTTGTATCGCTTCACAAAAATTTCTTCAACATGAAGAAAGCGGCAAACAAAAAACTATAAGTGCTTTAACTATTTTTTCTCCGCTATATTAAAACACAATTTTGTATAGACATTAATCCCTTCATATAAAGAAGGAATACGAATCTGTTCGTCTATGTTGTGTACAGAAGAAATCTCATCCTGCGTAAACACCGCTGGAATACAACCATAGACAGGAATACCTTTCACGCGAAAAATATTATTGTCTGTACTTGCAGGAAATAAATAAGGAATGACACTGCCTTTAGGATTTTGTTGTTTGATGGCTTTAGCAAACGCTTCATAATAAATAGTGCGTGGAGAAGGCTTAGACGCAGGACTCGCTTCCAGTATTTTTATCTTTAATTTTTGATTGGACAAACGCCTTAATTTATTGATGAATTTTTCTGTTTCTTCACCTGGCAATAACCGGCAATCCAGCACGGCTATGGCTTTGTTGCCGATCTGATTCTTCACACTTTGTCCGCTTGATAGCTGGGTAATCACAAAGGTGTTGTATACAAATGGATGAAAGATTTCTCCTTCTTCAAAATACTTTTTAACAAATGGCCATAACAACATCCAATTGACATGCTTCACAAAAAACCCTCTGGTACCACCAATGTAATTGCCCATGCTTTTAAACATCTCTAATGTCAAGGGATCAAAATGTGGTTGTCTCGGTTGATCCATTAAACGTGTCAGGTAGCGGATCAATCGTTTATTGGCATAGAGAGAAGGAGGCACCGCTCCATGACCGGAAGATTTTTGTTCTACTTCCAATTGCAACCACAACGCTGATTTTTCTGCCAGTGAAATACCATATAAATCCGGCGACATAATGCCTTCTAATGGATTGCTGATTCCTGAACCACCTTCACCAAATACAACCACCGGATTCAACAAGTCTAGGTGTTTACTGACTACATACTGTGCACCAGTCTCTCCACCGGATTCTTCGCCTGAAACAAAAAGAATAGAAAAGTTATGAGAAAGTTCTGCGGTTTTCATACTGTCTTTAAAAGCCATGAGTGCATAGAGCTGCATTACCGCAAGGCCTTTACAATCTATAGATCCGCGACCATACACTTTCCCGTCTGCAATTTCTCCGGAGAAAGGCGGTTTCTTCCAACCTTCTACTTCTCCTGGTGGCACCACATCGAGGTGATTTAAAAATACCACATTCGGTTTATGAAGTTCTAGTGGATAAAGCGATACGCATAAGTTCCAGGAAGTATCAGCACTGTTAAACCAATTCAAATGAAAAGGATATTTACTGGCCTCTTCATAAATCATTCCGGCAACTTCTTTTTCATTACCACTGACAGATGGCACTTGTATAAGTTGAGATAAAAACCGCTCTGGCAATAATTTAGTTTGTTGTTGTGCAAACAAACCAACATGCATGACACATACAACCAACAACACCAGAAAAAAACAGAAATATTTATGCATCTCGAAACCCTCTATTGATCAGTTAATATAGAGGATTTGGAAAGAATAAAAAAGGATGGCTCTGCTTATTCGCAGAACCATCCTGTAGCCGTATTTAGAACAAAGAAATGGTAGTCGGTTTGTTTGACATATTTACTTCTTCCCACTGACCCAGGTAATTTCTTCTTCTTACTTTAATCACTTCCACCAGCAAACGATCTGTCATTTTTATATTAGCAGAAGAAGAGAAACTAAAAACCGGACTATGCACCGATTGGTTAAAGCTGGCATTTCTTCCATTGGCTACTCTGAGTTTCCATTCTACTACTTCATAGTATGCATCTTCCGGCTGATTATTTTTAAAATCAGTATCCGGAATAATTTTTACGGATACACTGCGTAACGATTTATAATCCACGCCTAGCAAAGGATCTACAAGTTTGTTGTTTACCTTCACTTCTACTTCCGGCTTAGGGATAAGTTTTACATTGAACAGTCTTTCTTCTATCAGTTGTCCCTGATTTTTTATTCTTAATTTTACAGTGGCTGCTTGAGGAACAATGATGATCTTTCCCTGACCTGATAATTTTTTAAGTACCGCTCCATCCACACTAAAGTCAGGATTATAGTAAGCACCCAACGCAGGAACAAGCACATCCATTTTGTTGCCACAGTTTTTATACAATAATTTTTGAGCAGCAGAATTGATTTGTACCACGGGTTTCACTACGACATAATCTTCTTTGACCTGAAGTGTCGTGTCTGTGCCATCCGGTTTTTTCATTTTAATCGATGCTGTCCAAGTTTTTTTTAACATTCCTTCTGCATCGTAATTTCCACCACTGGCAATGAATTTATAATTACCGATTCCATTTGGATCAATGGTCAACTGCTGTCCGCCGGCATTCATCTCCGGACGTAGGCTAGAAGATGTTGCAGTAAGAAAAACTTCCGCCTGATAAGGAGTACCGGCCGGAACAAAATGACTATTGGCTCTTACCATCGGCATCAATTTATCAAACTTATAATCCTGTGCCCCTAACTTTCCAGCCGTTTCTGTTAACACTGTATTTTCCATGGACACAATTTTTGTTTCCATTTCACTGATCACGGCTAAGGCCGCCGCCAGAGGCGTTTGACCGAAATTCAATTGTGCGAAGTCTTTGTTTTTATGTTCTGCACTATTCTTGTATAACGTGTTTTCCTTTCCATCTTGTGCCAGCGACATATAGGATTGATCAAATTGCTCATTCATAAATTGACAGTAATCATTCAATCTGGATTTCAATTCGTACGCTTTCCCTTTTTGCAAATCGGATCCCAGCATATAAACTTCAACTGCCGTTTCTTCATTGGCTCCCTTTAACTTCCCTTCTTCATTTCTGCCTCCTGCTTTCTCAATCAGATTCCGTTTCAAAGATTCCATATAACTGATGAGGGCCAATGTCTCTTCATGAAGTTGTTCCGTTTTCTGAACCAAAACTACTTCTTGTGGTTTATCACCTCTATTTTTTACAGAAAGCTTAATATTCTGTAACTTATCTGCGTTATAACCACTATTGAGTGTAACTGTTTGTTCCATGTTGTCGTTAAGAGCTATGAACTTCTCAATGATGGTGGAACTGACTTGCAAAGCCAGTAGCGCTGTTAGGACCAGGTACATCATACCAATCATGCGCTGACGAGGGGATTCTTTCATTCCGGCCATAGTTTTAAGGGATTAAGTGAAAACTAACCTCATAATGCAAATGGCCATTTTGGTTACATGCGGATTTAAAAAATCTACTTGATTATTGGAAAAAAATATTTTCCGAACCGAATTAAGAAATTAAATAGTTTCAATAAAAAATACAATGCGTTGGTTTATACGCATCAAAGACACTAGAATCCTGAAAAGAGCGAAAAATTGCAGGTTAACCCTTATAATATTTCGTTAATTTTTTGGATTTTAAAATGGATGTGGATAAATTAGCCTCTATATTTTGCAATAAGTATCTATTATCAAAAAACAGGTTATGAAGAAGATCACTCGCATCTTTTCAGGCTTGACTTTCGCCATCGCAGGTTCTGCTTTGTTACTTTCCTGCGGCGGAGGCAATCCTACAAGTACGAATCCAGGTAGCGCAAGCACCACGACGGGTTTGGCTTACAATGAAGAAAATGGTTTTCAGGTGGCTGAATTTGCTGGCCAACCAGAAGGTCCAAACTTGGTTTACATCGAGGGTGGAAGAACTGTTTTAGGTTCATTTGAAGAAGATATTTTAAAAAGCGGCGATAACGTCGAAAGAACCGTTACCGTAGCTTCATTCTATATGGATGAAACAGAGGTTGCTAACATTCACTGGTTAGAATACCTGTTCTATATCCAAAGAGATTCCTCTCAAGAATTTTATGAGTCTGCTTTACCAGATACAACTGTATGGGCAAGTGAACTTTCATACAACGATCCTTACGTTGATCACTATTTCCGTTACCCTGGTTTCCGTTATTTCCCTCTAGTAGGTGTAAACTGGATTCAGGCAAACGATTATGCTGCTTGGAGAACAAGCGTAGTGAACAACCAACTGGCACAAAATGCAGGCGTATCTATTCCTGAAGGTGGTGGACGTATTCCATTGGAATCTGGTGTAGTACTTCCAAATTACCGTTTACCTTCAGAAGCAGAGTGGGAATATGCTGCTCAGGCTTTGATCGGAACTCAGTGGTTGGATGAAAACCAAACACACAAAAGAATTTATCCTTGGGATGGCCATGCTTTACGTAACCCTTACGGAAAGCAAATGGGTATCTTCTTAGCTAACTTTAAAAGAGGTCGTGGTGACTATGCCGGTATTGCTGGTAAGTTGAACGATGGTGCAATGATCACAACTTACATTTATGAATATCCTCCAAATGATTACGGCTTGTATAACATGGCTGGTAACGTGAACGAGTGGGTATATGATGTTTACCGTCCTCTAACATTCCAAGATTTTGATGACTTGAATCCATTGAGAAGAGATGGTTACCTAGATGAAGAAAAAGGTTACGATAAAGCTGGCTTCCAGTCTTTGATTGACGACCACGTTCGTGTATACAAAGGTGGATCTTGGAAAGATGTGGCTTACTGGTTATCTCCAGGTACAAGAAGATATTTGGCCGAAGATTCAAGCACAGCAACCATTGGTTTCCGTTGCTCAATGATTCAGGCTGGTTCTAACTACTA
>JAQBNU010000134.1 GCA_028288365.1 Chitinophagaceae bacterium
CAGTACCAGCAGCCACTACGTTAGAAGTAGCTCTAGACATTGCGAATACCTGGTCAAAAGATAAGTTAGAAGCACCTACTTGGTTCGCTAAATCTTCTAGTGCTTGGCTTTCTAATTTAAGCAATTCAGCTTCTTTAGTACTCAATACAGCAAGAGCAGCAACCATTGGTGTTTGACCGAAGTTCAACTCAGCAAAATCTTTTTTGTTTTGCTCTTTATCCTTAACGAACATCGGATCGTCTTTAGCATCCAAAGCCAATGGTTTAAAAGGAAGAGTTTTAGCACCAACTAGAGAAGAAACATTCTGAGCATAATCGTTCAGTTTTTTCTTCAAATCGTAGCCTTTACCTTTGTGACTGCCTTCAGGGCCCAGCATGATTTCCATCACTTTTTGCTCTTCTTTAGCACCCACATAACCGATTACATTTTTGTTCTCATCTTCTTCGTTACCGCCTGTTTCTTTTATCAGCTCTGCTCTTAAAGCATTGATGTAAGAAAGGATCTCACCAGTTTGCTTACGAACATCTTCAGCTTTCTTCAAAACAGCCAAGTCTTCAGCTTTACCGCCGTTGTCTTTTACAGCCTTTTTGATACGACCGTCTGTTTCTGTATTTGTTTTATTTGCAGAAGTGACCGCTACCTGCAAGCTATCATCCAAAAATTTAAATTTTTGAATGATCGCAGAGCTTACTTGAAGTGCCAACAATGCTGTTAACACCAAGTACATCATACCGATCATTTTCTGCCTAGGGGATTCTTTACCACCGGCCATAATGTTTTATCTATTTAATGTGTTTACTTATTTATCAATAACTTAAAACTGAATCTTGAACAGGAATTAACCTTTCATCGCAGACAACATGTTGCCGTAAACGTTGTTCAATTGAGTCAAGTTTTTAGAAAGCTTAGACAACTCGTCTTTGAAAGCTTGAGTATCTTTAGTAGCGTCAGCCATGTTTTCCATAGCGTTAGACAAGTTACCGTAGAATTTGTTCATTGCTCTCAAGTGGTTGTTTGCATCTTGAAGTTCCATTTCGTAAACAGCATTCAATGCACCAAGGTTTTTTGTGATGTGTTGAACTTGTTCGTGGTATTTCTGAGCATCAACAGTTGCATTAGACATTCCAGACATTGCTTCAGCCGCTTTAGCATAAGAAGAGCTAAGATCTTTAACTGATGCAGTAGCAGATTTAACAACTGTAGCATACTCACTAGAAGCTACAGATGCATTGGTAAGATCACCAATTTTGCTTACTGATTCGTTCAAGCTATTCAAACCAGCTCCAAGTTTAGTAATTGTACCTTGGTTAATGTTTGCTTCTGCCATCATATCACCCAATTTACCTACAACATCAGTAGTAGAAGAAGAATCATCACCGTCAAAATCTTCCGCTAATTGAGGATAGACTCTAGACCAATCTGGATCTTTGTGTACTGGTTGGAACGCACTGAAAGCGAAGATAACTGCTTCTGTTGACAACCCAACAACAAGCATCGGACCAGCACCAGGCCAGTGCATGATTTTAAACATCGCTCCAACAATAACGACTGCTGCACCTAATCCATAAAGGATGGGCATAAACTTATCAAAAATAACATTTCCGCCTTTGCTACTCATTTTGCAGGTAATTTAAAGTTTAACAATTAATTGATTTAAGATATTACGGGTTGATTAAAATACAGATTAGAATTCGTATCCAGAAGAACGACCTAAGTAAGTCATTACACATCTGAAACCGATGTAGGACTTAGATGTATCCTGGAATTCGAACGTACGAGTACCAGTCTCACAATAGTAAGCTACATCTTTCCATGAACCGCCGCGAATGATTTTACGAGGCTCATTGTCTTCATAATAAGTTGGGTTCAAATCCCAAACTACAGGAACTGCAGAAGGGTTAAAGGCATCTTCACACCACTCTGAAACGTTACCAGCCATATCGTATAGGCCGTAGTCGTTAGAGAAGTAAGATGCAACAGGAGAAGAGTACATGAATCCGTCGTCATAGTAGTTACCTCTTCCTGGCTTAAAGTTAGCCAACATACAACCTTTAGCATTTCTCATGTAAGGGTTACCCCAAGGATACTTTGCCATATCTCTTCCGCCTCTTGCCGCATATTCCCATTCTGCCTCAGAAGGTAGACGGAAACGAGGCATTTGCCAAAGACCTTGAGTAGCTCTCCAGTCGTTCATCAACTTGGTTCTCCATTCGCAGAAATATTTAGCAGCCCACCAGTCAACACCTACCACAGGGTATTCGTCAAACGCAGGATGTGCATAGTAATATTCCATCATAGGATCACCCATGTGGTGAGAAAAATCTCTTACCCATACTGTTGTATCAGGATAAAGTTCTGTCATGACATACTCTTCACCCAATACACTTACAGAATCTGCAAGCATTACAGTGACAAATTGGCGATACTCATTGTTAGTGATCTCCGTTTCATCCATGTAGAAGCCACCTATGGTGACTTGCTTATTATGATTGATTTGAGTTGCTGGAACATCTTGATCGGCCTGTCCCATGTGGAAAGTACCAGATGGACAAACGACCATACCATAAGGAATGGTTTGGATCCAAGATTCACGGCCTGGAACACCTGTTAGGTCTCCACCGCCATCTTCGGCTCCCTTTCTTCCACAAGAAAATGTTGCACCCAGTACAACAGTAAGCAGAAGAGCATACTTGATTTGGACAATAAATCTATTCATAACCTTAACTTATCCTTTAAACAAAGCTTTACTAGTCTTATTATACGGTAAAATTAGTTTTTAAAGTTAGCAATTTTTCAACATATAACGCAAGTGTTAAATAAAATATAAGTAAAATACAATTTATTTAAACACCTAGTGTCAATATTCTTGCTATAATACAATAAAAAATGTTTAATTCTCCTCGTGACGATACCTAGGAGTACGTACTTTGGGTTTAGGTTGATCCCAAGGAGCAGGCACAAAATACGAAAGCATGATCTCATGTGAAGTTCTTTTCTTCGCATTTACACCACTTGTAACAAAATCAAAAGCATATCCCACTTTAAGCGCATTGTTTTTTAACATGCTAAACCCAATAAGAAAGATGATATCGTCATTAGATAGCGTCTTTCCACCTTTTTGTGCATCTCTTGAAGCAATGGACTGTCTAGCCTGCAAACCTCCCCAAAAACGATCATTGTAGGTAACCATACCACCAAACAAATAAGTCCATTCATTGATATCTGTTTGAATCAAAGCAGTAGGTGTAACAACCAAAGAAGGACCTACTCTGAAGTTGTATCCTCCAGTCAGGTAAACATGGTTATTGACCCGAGAGGAAAGAGAATCTAATCCGAAGGTATATTTAGATTGAGGAATGTGACCAATACTTAAACCTACGTAAAACTTAGATGTTTTGTACCAAGCACCTGCCGTAAGGTCAATTTTAATCTGGTTGGCTTTACCCTGCTGTAATGCCTGATAAATCGGATCGTTTGGATCCACTACATTGTAATTGGCATTGATCGTCTGGGAAAGAATTCCCGAGCGCAACCCTAATCCTAGTAATCCATCTCTTATTTTAATATGATATGATCCTGAAAGTTGGAATTCTGTAGCTGCTAAAGGACCTTTTACATCTCGCAAAAAATGCAACCCCAAACCTAATTTTTTCCCAAGGAAAGGTGTCGGTGTAGATACTGTAATCACTGCACTTTTAGGTGAGCCATAAGCATTATCTCCCTGACTTACCTGATAACCTGCCCATTGAGTTCTAGCAATACCAGTTACTTTGGTTACACCTTCAATACCAGCAAAACCAGGGTTCAGGAACATTCCATTGAACATATACTGGCTAAATTGCGCATCTTGCTGAGCAAAACTACTCTTTGCATTTAAAAGCATTACAAACACTGAGACCAGAAAAAATAGGCGTGTAGAGGTGTAGTTCATAACAGAAACAGGTGTTAACAACGTATTACCGAATTTACGTAATATAAATTTAATAGTTTAAAGTTTTCCCCTATGCAAATTATACTTTTTTCTTAAAAAAGTATAAAAACAGGGTTATTTTAAATTATTCACTTTTTTGACATACACCTCAATTGCTCCTGTCATAGAAGGCGCATCCGGAAGGGGTGCCTCAATGTCCAGGATTAAACCTGCATCTCTAACAGCTTGAGCAGTAGTAGGACCAAAAGCTGCGATCCTCGTATTCTTTTGCTTAAAGTCAGGAAAATTCACAAAGAGTGAGTTAACTCCCGACGGGCTAAAGAATGCAATCATGTCATAGTTTACAGAAGCGAGATCTGAAAGATTGCTTGCAACTGTCTTATATATCACTGCTTCAGTATAAGTAAACCCGTTCTTTTCTAAATAAGATGGGATATCATCCTTTCTGATATCCGAACAAGGATACAAAAACTTTTCTGTTTTGTGTTTTTTCAAAACATCTTCCAGGTCTTTCGCTGTTTTTTGACCTACGAAAATCTTTCTTTTTCTGATTACAATATACTTAGTCAGATAATTAGCAGTTTGCTCTGAAATACAAAAATATTTCATATCCGGAGACACTTCCAATTTTGACTCTGCACATATTCTGAAAAAATTATCTACTGCATTACGACTTGTGAAAATAACAGCCGTATGTGTTAGAATATCTATTTTCTGTTTTTTAAACTCTTTAACATCAACAGATTCTACCTGAATAAATGGCCTGAAGTCAATCTTGATTTTATACTTCTGAGCTAATTCCAAATAAGGAGACTTTGCATCTGTAGGTTTGGGCTGAGAAACAAGTATGCTGTTAACCTTCTTAAGTCTTTCCTTAGAATCTTTCTCTTTTACTTTTGTCTCACTCATCTTTGAACTGAACAACTAAATTATGATTCTACTATGTCAAAAACTTTAATGCTACCAATAATGGCAGAATTTCTGCGGTGCAAATGTAAGAAAATAAATAAACATTTCTAAGACCGGAAAGCTTTATAATATTAACGACCAGGAAAAAAATCGGTATAACAAGGTAAATAACAATAATTTGAACACTTTGGTCAACGATCCATTTTGAAACGGAAGGGCTAAGGTTACTAGCAATGAGAATGGTTAGCAACAATAAATTCACGATATAGAAAATATTGACAAACATGAAATTTTGACTTTGAAGCAATTGGGTCATATGACTGAAATTGGCACATAAGTAGTTGTATGTAAATTTCAAAATATGCACGAAAAGAACCCAAAACATTATATACCAGTAACTTATATGATTACCTTCTGTTTGTGAATAGATTCCAAGAATATTTTTGGTTTGTTCTCCTTCTACATGCAGGATAAAATAGGTGAAGGTCGAGATACAAATGGAATTAACGATAATTTTTACGATCAATATCCCACTTAAAAAGCCATTTCCATGCATGACTTTGCTGGAATAATTCATTCCGACTAACTGCAGAAAACTAATTTCATCTGGGAAAATGATTTTACTTATGATTAATAAAATCAGAACAGCCATTACAGAGAACAACAAAATATCATTCCAGGAACTGTCTTTACGAAGTTTAATATGCAAAAAGTCAAAAGGGCTAGCTGTTATTTGTTTGGATAACATCCTGCCTCGTGTAATAATCTGGGCCCGCAATCCCTTTACATAAATCCCATCCGCTTTATAAAATGCCAGAATAACCGAATCAGAGGAAATTCCGGATGCCAATTTATTGATTGGTATTTTAATTAACGTTTCACCCTGGTTGGTATTTTGATAGACTAATCTGTAATCAAAATAAAGACAAAGCCCTTTGTGAGAAACAAATTGCAAGGTATCACCATTGAATTTTCCAGGCTTCAGAGAATAGTATAATACCTTTGGTGTTTCTTGTGAAGAGATGTAGGGAACAAAACTTTTATATGAATTATCGAATACAAGCCATCCATCATTCAAATTGGTAATAGGTACAGAAGCAAACGCTTCTAAAATTCCAGTCAGAATGAAAACCAAAATAAATTTACCTCTCATGTTAATTATAGGAGTTTATTTTGTTTACGGTTCAATGTAGGAAGCCAACCCAGCACCAATCCCAGGAGTGATCCTAAACCAATTAAAATCAAAAGCTGAACTGACAGGTCTACCTGTTTGACATAAAAAAATGTACTGATGAATGCGATATTAATTGCAATCAATACAAACAAAGCCGCCAGCTGACTAAGTCCACTATTCAATAAGGTATGGTGCAAATGGTTTTTATCTGGATCAAAAGGTGAACGGCCTTGAAGCACTCTGATAATAAATACACGCAATGTGTCCACGATAGGAATAACGAGTAGAGACATACCCAGTAAGGGACTATTTGGAAGAATATAACTTCCATAATCATCTTTCGCTTCTACCATGATAATGACCAGACAAGTCGTAACGAAACCACAAACCAGGGAACCCGTATCTCCCATAAATATTTTCGCCTTATAAATATTATACCGCAGAAACCCAGCAACAGCACCTACAAGACTAAGTGCAGCTATTCCTTTCGAAAAATACGAATCAGGCATCAGGCAAATAAATATATAAGCTAATAATAGATTCACTAAAACAGTAATACAGCCCGCCAATCCATCAATGCCATCTATGAGATTAAAAGCATTGGTAAGACCAATGATAATGACAAACGTAAACATATAGCTTATGCCATCAGGTAATTGATAGATACCAAAGATGCCATGAAAACTGCTGATTCTAATATCGCCTAGAAACATGACAATACCTGTAGCCAACACTTGTATGAAGAATTTCTTAAATGCAGAAACAGGCAGAATGTCGTCTTTCAATCCAATAAAAAACAAAATGATGGTTCCGGCAAAAACTTTCATGAGTACAAAATCGGGTGCAGAATAAATCGTGAAAGCAGAAGCAAAACCAGCAAATATAGATAAGCCGCCTAAACGAGGTGTAGATGACTCATGTATTGTACGTTGGTTCGGAGCATCCAGCAACTGCTTTAAGTGAGCCAAATGAATCACATAAGGTATTGAAAATACCGTTACAAAAAATGCCCACAACGTACTTATTCCCGCCCTGATAAAATCTTCCATTTTCCCTTTTAAAATTTGCTCACCAGCCCAAAATGTATTTTGGACAAATTTAAACTTAATTTTTGAGTACTCGACTGTCCGACGGAATATACAAAATTAAATACACCGG
>JAQBNU010000124.1 GCA_028288365.1 Chitinophagaceae bacterium
AGTATATTAAGTATTACAATAACGAAAGAATCAGACTGAACTTAAATGGCATGAGCCCGGTAAAATACCGAGCTCATGCTGAAAATCTTAATTAGTTTTAACCGTCCAACTTTTGGGGGCTAGTCCAAAGTGGAGGCCTTTTTTATTGCATACAGTTTTATTTTTTAGTTCATCTGTCTTTCCCCTAAATCCCCTGAAGGAGACTTCCCTTCGAGAATGTTTTTACTAAAAAACAAACACAGGTGTTGTAATTATTATAGTTCAAAATTGATCGCGCTCAAGTCTCCTTCAGGGGATTTAGGGGCAAGACAGCACATATAAAAAAACGGAAGATTTTTTTCGATCCTTCTTTTTCTGGTCACTGACAACTGTCCACTTTTATTTCAGCGTCATTTCCTTTAACAAATAATTCGCTCCTGCATATTTATCTATGATGAATAAAATGTAGCGTACATCTACAGCTATGCAACGTTGTAACTTAGGCTCAAATACCAGGTCTCCACTCATCGCTTCCCAATTGCCGTCAAAGGCACAACCGATCAATTCTCCACGTGCGTTGATCACAGGTGAACCAGAATTGCCCCCGGTGATGTCGTTATTGGTAATGAAACAAACGGGTATATTACCTGTACTGTCTGCGTAATTGCCGAAGTCTTTATTGGCGTAAAGATGTTGTAGTTTTCCAGGCACAATAAAATCATCGTTGAGTGAATCTTCTTTTTCCATGATGCCTTGTAAATGCGTTTGATGCAAGTAATGCACGGCATCTTTGGCGTTGTAGTCTTTCACACTTCCATAAGTCAACCGCATGGAAAAGTTAGCATCTGGATAATGCAAACCTGATTTTTTCCATTCCAGGTAAGCCTCCATGTACACGTGATTCAAATCGTCCAGCTGTCCGTAGACCTGGCCAAGGTAGGGCCCGAGCTTGGCTCTGAACTCATCCAGCGTCACCTGCATGGTTTGAAAGGCCGGATCTTTTTCCAGTACACTGATTTGCGGATTATTCAGAAAAGCATTCATTCTGTTTTGATCTGTAAAGATGGATTTTGAAAACACATCGTCCGCGTATTTAGACATGTTGTTCTTGTATTTTTTAACCAATGTTGTGGTAAAGAAACTCGATTGCAACGATTCTGGAATTCCATCTTTATAACTTTGGAGCAAAGCGATGAATACTTTTTTCTCTGTTGCCTTGTCAAAGTCCTTATAGTATTTTTCTGCACTGGGTTTGTATTTCTGCACCGCTGCTACATCTCCTGTACTGATGAACGCACTGAGCGCAGAGGATGCTTTGTAAGCTTCCAGAAATACATCGATGCCAAAAAATCCTTCTTCGAAATAAACATAAGGAACATTTATCTTTTCGTAGGTGTGGTATGCTTTTTCGTATCCTTCATTTAAAGTACCGTATTTTTTCTTTCGTTGTTCGTCTGCATTGACCCAACGATAAAAAGAAGCTTCATCTTCTTCTTTGCGTGCGGCCACGTTCAACGCTTTCAGTCCTTTGTTTTGGCCAATGAAGTATTTATAATAATTGCTGATGCGCGCATACTTGCTGGCGTATTGAATGCGTATCGCCGGATCCTGCTTCATGGCTGCGGCCAGGATGGCAAGCTTCTGTTCTCTGATTTTTATTTTGGTAGGATTGCTTTGGTTGTAGGCCAATAAAATTCCCTGACTGTTCAGGTAACGTTCGGTGTTGCCTGAAAAACCCATCACCATCGCAAAGTCATTTTGTCGGATGCCTTTTAAAGAAATAGGCAAATGATGCCTGGGTTGAAGCGGTACATTGTTGGGCGAATAGTCTGCCGGCTTGCCATCTGTGCCTGCATACACTCTGAATAGACAGAAATCACCGGTATGCCTTGGCCACATCCAGTTGTCCGTATCTCCACCAAACTTACCGATAGCGGAAGGAGGTACACCTACCAAACGCACGTCTTTGTAAGTTTCGTTGACGAATAAATAAAATGCATTGCGTTCGTAAAATGATTTGACTTCGGCGGTATAATGCGTACCGCGTATGGCATTGCGTTGCAATACATCAGAGACCGAATCAATGTTGTTGACTAAGATACCGTTGTTGAAATAATTGCTGGACACATCTTCTACACGCACCAGAAACGTAACGGTAAGACCTGCGTTGGGAAGTTCCTCACTTTTGTTCATGGCCCAAAAACCATTGGCGATGTAATTTTTTTGAACAGAGCTGTGCGTTTGTACACTGGAGAATCCGCAGTGGTGATTGGTCAGCAGTAAGCCTTCAGCAGAAATCATTTCACCGGTGCAGAAGTTACCGAAGTTGACCACCACATCTTTCAAACTGGATTTGTTGATGGAATAAATATCTTCTGCCGTGAGTTTGCATCCTAATTTTTCCAGCTCCTTCATGTTGCGGTTGATCAGGTGGGGGAGCCACATGCCCTCGTCAGCAAAGGAGCAATGATTGATCAATACACTTAAGGCAAAGAGGATGATTAGAATCTGTTTCATGTATAGTTAAATTTGATAGCTTGGTTGTATAATAAATGGTTTGTTTTTCATACGAGCCTTTTTCTTTTCTTTTGCTCACCCAAAAGAAAAGAAATCCCGAGGCTTCGGGAAAAAGGGAGCCACCAAAGCCAATGAAAGAAGACAGTGTGGTTCTAGATTGGATACGAAGTTAATTCATAACCTGTCTTCTTCCATTCGCTCCTTTCCTGGACGCCAGCCGCACCAGACTTTGTCTATAAATACTAAACAGTCTAATGATCTTGTCTAGTAAGCTGCGTTAGGGATCGAGTGGAAAGCCCGAAGCGCGTAGGCCTTGTGTGTGGCCGGACTTGGAGCGAGAGCCCGGCCCGAAGGGAACGCCCTATGATCATTATCCAAAGACAATAGGACAATACATATCCTTATCATTTTAATTAATGTCATTAGATTCCTGCTTTGAAATTAATAAAGAAACCGGTTTCTCCTGCACCATTGACGGAATATTCAAGGCGTATCACAAAATCATAATACGTTACGAAATCTAATCCGAATCCACAGCCGGTGAGCAAGTGATTGGCGAAACGCTCGTTGCCCGTGGGATACATGTTGGAGACATAACCAGCATCGGCATGCAATTTAAAATAAAGAGCAAGCGGAATATTTTTGAAGTTTTCTATGGGAAGGCCAGACACGCGCGTGTTGAAGCGAAACAGTTGCCATTTCAGGTGCATTTTTGTCATAGCGAAATGTTGCCCGTCGATGACATACAATTCGTATCCACTGATGGTTTCTTTGTCATAGCCCAATCCACGCTGGTTGAAGAAAGGCTGCTTGTCGGGCGTGGAAGCTTTGGCTTTGAATCCTACTGCGGCAAATAATTTCTTATGAATGCCTGGTAGCGGTGTGAATTTAGAAAGTTCAATTTTGGCAAAGGAATAATTGATGTCATTGCTTACAAAGGCTCCATTGGTTTCCAGGTCAAAATCGATGTAGTATCCTTTGAGCGGATAATATTGAATGTCGCGGTGATCGTTGGTATACGAGTAGTGTATGGTAGGATAAGTTTGCGATGTTCTCGCATCGAGGAAGTAATTGGGATTCAATGTAGCGATGGTATCGGCAATGGTATTGTGGTACCAGAATAAAGAAAGGGAATGTGTGACATAGTAATTATTTCTTCGAAACAACGTCACTCCCGCTGCATAACGTTTACGGATGATGCCATCACCTTCTGTGTAGGTGAGTTTATGATTGGTGGTGCGGTAAGCCACCTGCCGGTTGAGGATGGCGCCTGCATACACACTCAAGCCGGTTTTCAGCTTTCGGTTGATGTAAGGGAAGGTATAGTCTACTTCAAATTTTTTATTGAATCCCAATTCACCGCGGATGCGGAGGGTTTCATTTCTTCCGCGCACGTTTTTTTGTACAAAGCGCATGCCCCAGTCGAGCCGTGACAAATCATGTCCCCGCTGGTCCCACCATTCACTGAAGTTACGGTCTGCCAGTCCTACCAATGGAATGGGGTAGGAGTAAAACCGTTCTTCCATGACAATGGTCAGATCGATAGAATTACTATCGGCGAAGGAAGGAACGATCTTCACCGCGATGAAAAGTCCGGTATTGAACATGCGATTACAGTTCTTTTCAAAGCGCTTATTGAAGGCATCTGTGCAAATGGTGTCGCCCTTCTGAAAATCCAACTCGCGGATAATGATAAAGTCTTTGGTACGCTTATTCCCTAAGAGGGTAATGTTATGGATGTAATAGCAGGCAATCGTGTCGTTTCCTTCCACCAGAGGTGTTGTATTTTGTGCCTTAGCCGTAAAAAAAGTCAAATTTAATCCTAGGAGGGTCAGGATAAGGGCTGCGCTCTTGCGGTGGAAAAGTACAATAATATGGTTGACCGTGGTTTGCAGAATGATAAATGTCCCTTCTAATATGAGTAAAATTAAATTTCTAATTATCTTTAGTGCGCAAAACTCTAAAGTATATTTAAAAATATCGATTAAGGTAACTGATTTTTATATGATCAAAAAATTTGACTCCCTGGAAGAATATCAAAACGCTTACGAAAAAAGTGTAGCTGATCCAGAAGGCTTTTGGGCCGAAAAAGCATCAGGTTTTACCTGGAAGAAAAAGTGGGATAAAGTATTGGAATGGAACTTCGATGAACCGAAAGTAGAATGGTTCAAAGGAGGCAAACTGAACATCACCGAAAACTGTTTGGACCGTCACCTGGCAACGAGAGGTGATCAGGTCGCATTCATCTGGGAACCCAACGATCCAAGTGAAGCCAACAAATCTCTTACGTATAAAGAATTGCATGCTGAAGTATGTCGCTTCGCGAATGTCTTGAAGAAGAATGGTGTGAAGAAAGGCGACAGGGTATGTTTGTACATGCCGATGATTCCTGAGTTGGCCATTGCTGTGTTGGCTTGTGCCCGCTTAGGTGCTGTGCATTCTGTGGTGTTTGCTGGCTTCTCTGCTTCTGCGTTGTCTGATCGTATCAACGATGCGAAAGCGAAAGTAGTCTTGACTTCAGATGGTGCTTACAGAGGTAACAAAAATATTCCGGTGAAAGCCGTGGTAGACGAAGCGGTGAAGACAGCTTCCTGTGTAGAAAAAGTAATCGTAGCCAAACGCACCGGCGAGAACGTCACCATGAAAGACGGATTGGACGTATGGTGGCATGAAGAAATAAAAGGAGCGAGCGCTGAGCATACGGCGGAAGAAATGGATGCAGAAGACATGTTGTTCATTCTGTATACCTCAGGATCTACCGGACAACCCAAAGGTGTAGTGCATACTACGGGCGGTTACATGGTCTATGCGGAATATTC
>JAQBNU010000128.1 GCA_028288365.1 Chitinophagaceae bacterium
TCTACGATCAAATCTGGTGGAACCTCAAACACTTTTCTTTTCATACCTTTGATCATTTAAAATTTCGATGAATAACAATCTGTCCCTTTTATGCTCTACAATAGGTATTCCAAAGTATAAAAAAATAAAAGTTATCTATAAAATAACAAAATAAATAACATATTAAGACAAAATGACACCCATACTACTGACAAAAGGGTTTCTGTCAGTCTTTGTTTTGACTTGTCCCGCTGTCCCGGGACTGTCCCAAATTGTCCTTTTTTATAATTCGACCTTAGAAAAAATGATTCTATTAAGCACAGAAATGCTTTTATCCACCTTCTTTTTGTCCTTTTTATATAGGACGTCCAGTTTCTTTCTATAATCCTCTATAATGGATTTATCTATCCACTCAATAGCAGTAGGGAAGGTATACGAAAATAGGGAAGGGTAAAATCTTTTGAAGCTTGAAAAAATAATCATCTCTTCTTCAAATTCTTTAGGCAGTAACGATTTAAGATCGGGGTATATTTTTTTTGAAATAGCATACAAGGTTTCAAAATAGACCCTTTGACTTGAAAAATTAAGGGCGTATGAATATTCCTGGGGCTCACTTCTTAATACAGCCATCCACAGAACGTTTTTAAAATGTTTGGAAAGAATGTTCTCTATTGACTCAGAATATTTTTCGTATTTGGCATACATTCCTTTTAAATCAAAGCTTTCTTCTTCTTTGGCCAGTTCATAGCGAACGATCTTTTGAAGAATTCTTTCTTCAAAGGATAATAATCCCGGACTTTCTTTCTCTGCTTGCTGGATGTCTTTGTAATATCCACCATAAAGACTTTTTAAAGTCGTGTTTCGCCTGTTGTAGGTAAGAATCATGTACAAAGGATACCTCTTTTCTTTTCCTACTAATTCAGGCTTTACCGTCTTATTGACAAAAAACTTAACGGTGACCTTTTTTTGTTTCTTCATACAATGGAATTTCTAATATGCTGTCGTTTTAAAGGAATAGAAACGTACTATGATGGATTAGTGTGTAATTTAATAAATATTTAGCTAACAAATAGGCGCATTTTTTGCTTTTAGGATATTATATTCTTAAATATGAAAAAAATGTCTTAATACATATCCATTTTTACACACGATTTCATAAAGAATCAACACGTTAAAATGGACATTAATATTAAGAAGTTTATTAAAAGTCGAGGAGGAAATCAAATGAGGGGAAGGAATATATATGAGGGAAGAAGGAGGAGTAAAGTCAGGGGGACTGACTTTTGAGAAATGCAGAGAGATTTTAAACAAAGGCAAAAGGAAGTATATTGACCAGGAAATAGAGATGATTAGGCAATTTCTCTACCAGATAGCAGAAATTGATTATCAGATTTATCAAAACATTAAAAAGCGGGAAAGAGAAGAGAAGCAGGCGAAATTAAACTGAGTATAAAAAGAAAATGAGATGATTGATCCAAGCTTCGCATTTAGTAAAAAGGAAAACAATTTTTCTATGGTAAAGAGAGCTTTTCTCTATATCCGTGTATCCACAGATGAACAAGCCAAGGGTTACAGCCCCGACCATCAGGAAGAGCAGCTAAGGAAATATTGCGGAATATTCGGGATAGAAGTTGTGGCTGTATTCAAGGAGGATTATTCAGCGAAAACGTTTGAACGACCGGAATTTAGAAAGTTGCTTGAACTGGCCAAAAAGAATAAAGGTAAAATAGATTATCTGTTGTTTATCAATTGGAGCAGGTTTTCAAGAAATACTGCCGATGCCTATTCTATGATTGGCACATTAAGGAAACTTCAAATTGAGCCACAGGCAACAGAGCAACCGCTGGACTTAACTGTTCCGGAACAGAAAATGATGCTTGCCTTTTATCTATCTGCTCCGGAAGTTGAAAACGACAGACGCTCATTAAATGTGCTTGCTGGCATGAGAAGGGCACGGAAATCTGGTCGATGGCCGGGGAATGCAAGGATAGGTTATAAAAACATAAGAGACGAAAAAGGAAGTGCATGGATTGTTCCAAGTGACCAAGCTCCTTTAATGATCGAAGCATTTAATGAAATGGAGAAAGCTCTTATCACACAGAAGGAGCTTTTTCTGAAATTGAAAAGAAAGGGATTGAAATGTGCAGAGAAGAATTTTTATTATGCCCTGAAAGATCCGATTTACTGCGGGAAGATATTTGTACCTGCTTATAAAGATGAAGAAGCTTGTTATGTAAAAGGAGTGCATGATCCTTTAATAAGCGAAGAACTTTTTATGGATGTACAGGATATTCTTTCAGGGAGAAAGAATAAATATCCAGCCAGACAAACAAGAAATGATGAGTTACCTTTGAGAGGATTTTTAGAATGTCCAAAATGTGGAGGTAATATGACGGGTAGTGCATCAAAAGGAAATGGAGGCAAATATTATTATTATCATTGCCAACCTGGATGCAAGGAGAGATTTAAAGCAGAAGATGCTAATAAGCTATTTTTAAAAGAGTTGAGCAAGATCAGAGCGAATAGTGATATCCTCGAAGCTTATCATATTGCTTTGAAGGATAAGTTTAGTGAGAATGAAAAGGACGCATCCAAAACGGTCCAAAAGCTAAACGAAGAAATCAAAAAGAATCAGGAAAGAATTTTTAGTGCAGAAAAGAAAATGCTGGATGAAGAAATAGCAGCATCCGAATACCGTTCAATCAAGAACAGATATGAATCTACCATTTCTGATTTGATGAGAGAAAAGGCTAAAATGGAAACGTTGGATTCTAATTATCTCGACTACCTGAAAGGTTCTGTAGCGATACTGAAAAGTATTGATCGTGCTTATGAATCAGCAGACTTAGTAATTAAACAAAAGATCATTGGTTCGATATTCCCTGAGAAATTAATTTTTGAAAACAATCAGTATCGAACCAAATCTATCAACCGAGCGGTTGCTCTCATTGCGCAGAATAACAGTAAGTTATTAGGACATAAAAAAGGACTGAATGAAAACTTAATCATTCAGTCCAGTAATGTGGGCCCTGTTGGAATCGAACCAACCACCACCTGATTATGAGTCAGGTGCTCTAACCGAATGAGCTAAGGGCCCTGAATTCTGTAAAGATTACTCTGCTCACAGAATTGAATTTGAGCCTGCAATTTTACATATTTGCGCTCATATTGACAAACATTGTTATAAAATGTTGGAACTAAAAGGTATTGAGGCAATCGTTTTTGATTTGGGTGGCGTCATCATAGACCTTGATTTCCAGCGTAGTTTTGATCAATTCTCTGCTTTAAGCGGCAAATCATCTCAAGAAATAAAAAAAGTATTGTTTGACTCCGGTCTGTTGCAACGTTACGAAAAAGGACAATACACCGACTCGCAATTTTTACAGGAAGTAAAACAGGTCTTTGATTTGAACTGTTCTTCTGCAGCTATAGAGCAGGCTTTTTTAGCCCTGCTGTTACACATTCCACCTTCACGTATCGCGTTGATTAATTCGTTGGCGAAGAACTATCGTTTGTTTGTGTTGAGCAATACGAGTTCTATTCATTACAAAGAAGTCAACGTGATCTTAGAAAGAAATACAGGCTATAAACATTTGAATGAATTATTTGAAAAGGTATTTTTATCCTTCGAATTAGGGATGCTGAAACCTTCTTCTGAAATATACACTGCAGTATTAGACACTGCCAATCTTAATCCAGCATGCACGCTGTTTTTGGATGACAATACCGATAACTTATCAGGTGCAGCTGCTGTTGGTATACAAACAGCATGGGTATCGCCGGAACAATCTATTTTGACTTTATTTAACTATGAATACTAACACACGCACGTACCTTCTTCAGGCTGTTCTATTTCTTCTTACGTTGGCGAGTACGACTTACTGCGGCGCAGAATGGCTGGGCTATGATGGGTTGAGTGATTGGGATTTTTTCTTTTCCGGCCTTGATTACTCTATTACATTTCTAAGCATACTCACTATACACGAGATGGGACATTATTTTTGTGCCAGAAAATATGGTGTAGAAACGACTTTGCCTTATTACATTCCCATGCCGCTTACTTTCGGTACATTGGGCGCTTTCATTCGAATGAAAGGACAGGCTTCTTCTAAGCGCGCTATGTTTGATATTGGAATCGCTGGTCCGCTAGCTGGATTTGTAGCCGCCTTGTTGGTATTGATTTATGGCTTTACTCATTTGCCTGAAAGAGATTACGTTTTCAAAATGAACCCCACCTACGCTGCGTATGGTGAAGATTATGAAAAGCATGTGTATACGTACCAACATATGCGCATGGAAGACTCGCTGAATTTTGAAGCGGGCATGATCAAAGATTCTCTGGCATTTATAAAGGAAAAAAAAGAAGGAACTACGACGGCTAAACAATGGCACAGACAAACTTTTAAACCTCAGGAAACCTACGCCATCATGGCTTTAGGAGATAATGTGTTGTTTTGGGTAATGGGTAAATTGTTAGTAGACGATACCTCTTTGTTACCCAATCATTTTGAATTGTTTCACTATCCGTTTTTGTTTGCGGGTTATCTGGCTTTGTTTTTCACCGCATTAAATTTATTACCATTGGGTCAACTGGATGGCGGACATGTGGTGTATGGTTTGTTTGGCTATAGAAGACACCGTGTCATTTCGGTTTCGTTTTTTACGTTGTTTGTTTTGCTTGCCGGTGTTGGCATATTCAAAGACAATTTATTGGGCATTGATTTCTTCACCGCTGGACCGATAGAGATGTTACTGTTTGCAGGAGCATATATCTATTTTTTATACAGCATGTACGAACGTTTTTTTGCACATCATAAAACGACAGCTGTATTGATTGCAACCAGTATCTTCGCCGCACAATTTTTAGTTGAATATTTCTTCCCTTCCTGGCAGGGGTTCAATGGATGGATGGTATTTGCTTATCTGGTGGGAAGATTTCTAGGTCTGGAGCATCCGCCAGCAGCAGAAGAGCAGCCATTGGATTGGAAGAGGCAAGTATTGGGATGGTTTGCGCTGTTGATATTTGTACTCTGTTTTACGCCAGAGGTATTCAATGTTCACCTCATTACTCCTTAATGAATCGGGAAGAGTAGGAACGATGTAGCTCATCTGTGCAGAGGATCAAATACAGGCCACTATTGAGAGAGGTAATGTTGATGTTGTTCTCTTCCGCAGTTAACGTGCCATTCAGCAAGGTTTGTCCGTACAAAGAATAAATCGTATACGTAAAATCTGTAATGCTTTCCTCTTGCGAAACTACGTTGATACTTGTGGATGCAGGATTGGGATAGAGCAATAATTTATTTTTGATGATGTCGTTAGTCGGTTGTAAATTGCCAACAGGTACGTTATTGCTTTGATTAAAAAACACCGGACGGATCATCATACTCCCTGTAGGGTTGTTGGGATCTGAACCTACCTTTAGCCATGTGCCCGAATCATTGTAATAGGTGCTGTCAGAAGCATCGTTGTCTCGATCGTAGCCTGTCGTAAGCAAAAGAGAAAAATT
Source organism: Chitinophagaceae bacterium (assembly GCA_028288365.1). GTDB lineage: Bacteria > Bacteroidota > Bacteroidia > Cytophagales > Cytophagaceae > JACMQM01. Next base: position 5,489 of record JAQBNU010000128.1, read on the forward strand.
TTGTTGATACCCGATATGGTATATACTTCCCTGACTTAAAATAACAGGGTTATCCAATTTGTATCGTGTAAAGCCATTAGGATAGTGTTGCAGGTGTATGGCAATGGCTTGCTTTCTATAATGCGATGTATCGGTGGCACTGATGTTTTTATCCCATACATACAGGTATATTCCTGAACCTTCCAGATCAGGGCCTTTACTGCGTGTAAAACAAATATCAATATGTGTAAGCGTATCTGTTTTTTCAGCCTTGAAACGTACTGCAATTTGAGTTCCAGCCAGATTTGATCCGAAGGCTATTTCCGCTTCTGAATCATCGTAGGCATAGTAATCGTAGAGATAGGTTCTTTTGGTTAAAAAATTATTGTACATGAGATCAAACGTTGCCGGAGCACTAAATGGGTGATCTATTCCTAACGAGTCTCTAAAGCTATAGGTGTGTTCGAGATAGGTAGGACGATTAATAACAGAGATGTCATAGTTGTATGGAATAGGCATCATGAAGGTACAGACAGAGTCAAACCAGGGATTAAAATCAGGTGAAGAATCTAATGCTGCTAAGACATTTTGTTGACTATCTGTCAGTGTGAAGCGAGCGATCTTATTGTTGGCAACCAAAGTGATATTCGTCAGTACGGTACTCATTTGGGTTTTGACAATGCTATTGCGCAAAGGAAAAAAATGGTCGAAAGGCATAGCAGAATATTTTTGAAGAAAAGAAGATTCTCCATTTCTTATTCCCATATCACGAGGCTGAATATCCGTTGCATGTCTTCCTTTGTCGAGGTAGATGTTGTCTACGTTCCATACGTCGTATGAACCGGATTGACGGCCGAAAGTTCTGAAGCGATATTGAAACTTGTTATAAAAATATTTAGTATCTTTAATAGGAACCATAGCGATATAAAAAGAATCGGTGCTACCGGCATTTGATCCGGTTACATCAAAGGCTGGGTTCCATGTACTGGTATTATCTAAAAACTCCAGGTATAAATGGTCATTTACATCGGGTTGCTCGCCATACCCGCCATGCTGGTAAAGGAAACTCATATAAAGAGAATCGGAAGGAAGGTAAGATGAAAAATCGAAGAGCTGAGAACGCAAAGAATCGGTATATCCCGTAGCAAGTGTATTGATAGTATTGTAAGGTAGTCCATCCTGATCTACTCCATCAAAACTGACTACATGATAACCCGGCTGGTTTTCGCCATAGCCTCCATTCACTTGTGTTCCCCCAGCATTGTAATAAAATGCCAGTGTATCTGGAATATATGTCTCAGTAGCTCCAAGTTTTGAAATGCGAAGATAACGTAATAGTCCTAGGCTCTGAGACTGAGTTGTGAGTGTAACATCATCGTAGACGTCAAACTGGTACGATGAGATTTTTTTTACATATTTTAACCCGGATGGAGGACCTCCGATCACATTCACCGTATCTCCTGTTTTTAATCCATGTGGCCTTAGCGAATTGATAGTGACAGGTCCCGCACTACTTGTGACGCATTTGCAGCTCCCAAGATTTAACTGAATATACCTGCTGCTGAAGTCATAATAAAAAGGAAGTCTTAAAGTATCAACAAATGGAATAGCCGTCGCTTCTGTCCTTTCGTTAGCGGATGATTTAGAAGCCCAGGATAAAGGATAGAATCCTGTTTGTGCCATGGTGTGATGGTACAAACAAGAGATTAGTAAAAGCAAAAAAAAGTATATTCTCATCGTTGTTTATTCTTCACCGGCAACCCAGATGTCTACCATCTCACCAACGTGTATAGTGGTGCCATTCTTAAACGCAGGTTTTTGGGAAATTATTGTTCCAGCTTCTTCTGTTGCATCGGGAACATACTTTACCGTTCCTTTCACCAGATTCAAGCCTGACAGTACAACATCCGCTTCATCCAATGACATACCTACCAGATTAGGTAGTTCCAATGTATCGTTGCCAGTTCCATTTCCAACAATCAGAGTGACCTTTGTGCCTTTGGGAATCAAAGTGCCTGCCAAAATTTCTTTTTTCTTGATCAATTGTTTCAATACTAAATTAGGAAAAGGACTGGATACATAATGAATACTATCCAATACAAGGTCATAACCTTTCAATACCATTTCTGCCGAGCGTAACGATTGATCTACCAGTTTCGGCATCTTCACATTGGGAGGTGTATCAGAGGCAATAGTAATGTATATTCTTCTGTTCTTTTTTACTTTAGAACCTGGTGCAGGATGTTGATTCAATACGGTCAATGGTTTCACGCCAGCTTTATAAGTGGAGTCATTGATTTCATAATCCAGGTTTTTAGAATCCAGAAAGGTCTCCATTTCTTTCAAACTCATTCCTTCCAGTTTAGGTACTGTAATGGTTTCTCCGTGATTGGTTGCGGAAGGTAGGTACACATAAAAGAAAAGAAATAGAAGGATAAAGAAAGAAGCAAGAATCAAAGTGAAATGAATCAATAGGTCTTTCGGTTTCTCTGGTTTGAATAGTGTCATACTTATGCGTGTAAATGAGTTTGTTTTTGTCTTTCTATACCGAAGGTCAGAATGTTGTCAATGAAATCGTAAGGTCTGTATCCATTGATCGCTGTCTGATGGAAGATGCAAGTGGCCGGTGTCATACCTGGTAAAGAGTTTACTTCTATCACGATGGTCTCTGCTTTGTTGTTGTCAAACACTCTTACAAAAGCATCGATGCGCGCATAGCCTTGTACATTCAGAATGCGGCATGTTTTTTCCAAAGTTTCTTTCACTTGCTTGGCGATGGCTTTGTATTCAGCCGAATCTTTTTTCAAAGAGAAACGCGCGGGTGTAATATTTTGTCCTTCACCGGCCAGAAATTTTTCTTCTAGCGATAAGATGTCTCCATTTGCTAAGGCTTCAGATGGTTCGAAGATTTCATATTGCAATTCACCTTTCTCATCGTAACGAGTCATGATGCCACCGGTAACTTCAAGAAAATGTTTCGCGCCTTTTGCAGATACTAATTCTTCTGCGAGGAAGAAATCTTTTTGAGGGAACTCTTCGTTGTATCTTATTTTTAAAACGTCTGAACTTTCAGAACCTTGCAATGCGTCTTCAGCAAACATGAGTTTGATGTAAGCTTTTAATTCGGTAGCATTTTTGATTTTCTTTACAGCAGAGCTACATCCGTCATCCGCAGGTTTCGCAATGAGAGGAAAGCCTAATGCTTTCTCTATAGAAGAAAGTAATCCTTCTTTTTGACTGATCCAATTTGCTTTCGTTACCAATTGCCTTTTCGCTACGAGTATACCGTGTTTCTCTAATAGCGTATTCGTTTCGTATTTGTTGATGGTAATAGAAGAACTATCTGGTCCGGAACCGTTATAAGGCAAATTGAATTTTTCCAGTTCGCGTTGCAATGTTCCGTCTTCTCCCGGACGACCGTGCAAGGCGATGAATACTGCATCTGCCATTTCAGATAAATCGGATAGCGATATTTTTTTAGGTTCACTGATGACACGAGAAACATAACGCTTGGTCAGTGCTGCGGCTTCTTCCTGAATTTGTTGAATGACAGGATGTTTTTTGTAAACCGCTTTTACTTTTTCTTTGATGTCATCGGCATTGTCTTTCAACATGATGTTGACCGGCATCACATACAATTCTATGTTGTTTGCATCTCCGGTGAGGAACACTGGAATCGGTTCATACTTTTCACTGGAAGATAATTTTTCATAAATGTTTCTACCACTCTCTACAGAGATGTGACGTTCGGAAGAATAACCACCCATGATGACAGCGATGCGCGTCTTTCTGATTTCACTGGATTGATCGGCATTGATCTTTGTATCCAACTCCGCCAATAGGCGTTTCAACTTCGCTACTTTCTTTCCACTATGCATGCGCTCCTGAAGCGAAGTGCGCACGATGTAGGTCAGGAACTGCGAAGGGTTCAACCCGATTTCTGCGGCCTGGTGGAAGAAGAAAGAAGAAGGCATCATGCCCGATGTGGTATTTGGATCGTTTAAAAAGATCTTCCCATCTTCTCCGTAAAATCCATCGAGTCTTGCATAGACATCGAAGTTCAAGGCATCAAACAACTTCTCACACGATTGGCGAATGCGATTGATGTCATCTGTCGGCAAATCGATCGGTGTCACTTTGCGTGACATGCCCGGAAGGTATTTAGAACGGTAATCAAACAGGTTGCTGTTCTTTACAATGCCAGTAGGAGGGAGGGCCAGCGCTTTCCCATTTTCATTACGCACCACGATGCAGGAAAATTCTTGTCCCTTGATAAAGGATTCGATGATGATGCTGTCTTCTGTGTCTTCAGGAGATAAGAAGATCGTATCGTTTGATTGGACGAAATGCTCGTTAAGGAATGTCAACAAGACTTCCGGATGATAGAATACTTGCCCTTGTGGTGTCTCTGCAGGAAAGCCTATACCTTCACGTATATCGGTCAATTGAGCGAGGTGTCTTACTTTTTCATTTTCATTGAACGCAGTCCACTCTGCTTTATCTATGCGGTGAATGAAGAAACTTTTTTCTATCGCCTGACTAAATTCATTCAGCGTAGGTTTCGTTAACACAGAGATACCAATAGAAGATCCCTGATGTGGTGCTTTTACCACGAAGGTTTCACCTAATTGTTTGGTAAGAGAAGATAAGATATCTTGTTTGTTAGCGTTTTGCTCCCACGTATCACGCTTCAATGTGGTGAAGGCAGGCCCTTCAAAGCCCGCAGCCGTCATGAGTTTTTTCTGAACAACTTTGTCAATGCCTATAGCAGAAGGCAAGATGCCTGAACCGGTATAAGGAATACCATGCCATTCCAATATTCCCTGTATACTTCCGTCTTCGCCATAAGGCCCGTGTAGCGCGAGAAATGCAAAATCGAATAACGACGGAAATTCAGAAGGTTCAATTTTGCGACCGACTTTAGAAACGAGCTCTGTCATTTCTTTCGGCGATAGTTTCCCCAATGATTCTACATAAATCTGAAAACCATGTTCGCTGTTGGGAAGAAATTCAAAAGGAGGGTAGAAGTCACGTACCGTGCCTTTGTACAAGTACTGCCAGTCCAGTAAGATAAACTGTCCGAGGCTGTCAACGAATACAGGAACAGGAGTGAATAATTTTTTATTAAGATTATCGTATACCGTACGTCCTCCCGCAAAAGAGATTTCTCTTTCACGTGAAGGGCCGCCGAAGAAAATGCCTATTTTCATGGGTTAATGAAATGCTACGTCTTAGTTATTGATCGCCGTTACTGCTTTGATTTCAGGAGCCATCTTGCGAATGGCTTCCTCTACGCCTGCTCTCAACGTCATTGCTGACATGGGACAGGTGCCGCAGTTGCCCAGAAGTTCTAGCTTTACATCGTTGTCGGGAGTTACTTCCAGAAGTTTGACATCTCCACCGTCTGACAACAAGTAAGGACGAATGCTTTCCAGCGCTTTTTCTACGCGGTCAAATAATTCCTGATTGATCACTGCTGTATCCATGTTATAGTTTTATTTCAACTTTTTGTGTGGCGGCGTAATTGCTGTTGCGGATGGCTACCTGCTGTGCCACGCGTTCCGCCAGGTGTTTGAAGGCATCAGCCGTAATGTCATCAGACATTACGTGAGGTTTGCCCGCGTCTCCACTTTCTCGAATGCCTTGTACCAACGGTATTTCACCGAGGAAAGCCACGTCATTTTCTTTCGCCAGTTGTCGTCCGCCTTCTTTCCCGAAGATATAATATTTGCTGTCAGGAAGTTCTGCTGGAGTAAAATAAGCCATATTTTCAACGACTCCTAAAATAGGCACGTTGATTTGTGGTTGCTTGAACATGTTCAAGCCTTTGCGTGCATCAGCCAGTGCTACTTTCTGAGGAGTGGTCACAATCAATGCACCGGTAACAGGCACGTTTTGAACCAGGCTCAAATGAATATCACTGGTGCCCGGAGGCAGATCAATCAATAGATAATCCAGGTCTCCCCATTCTACATCGCCGAGAAATTGTTTCAAGGCGGAACTGGCCATAGGACCTCTCCATACCACGGCCGCTTCAGCCGGAGCAAGGAATCCTATAGAGATGAGTTTGATGCCGTATTGAAGTATCGGTATGATGACGTGTTTGCCGTTTTCTTCGACAATGTTCGGACGTACATCTTCCACGTCAAACATCACCGGAATGGAAGGTCCGGAGATGTCTGCATCAATAATGCCTACACTGGCTCCCATTCTTGAAAGCGCAACGGCCAGGTTACAAGTCACTGTAGATTTGCCAACACCTCCTTTACCAGAGGCGACAGCAATGATGTTTTTTACACCGGGCAACATGGGTTGATTGCCGCGAATACTGGTCACATCAGCGATCAGGTTTACCGTTATTTCCAATGTATCATCCAGCTTTTTGACAGCGGCTGTACAATTGTTTCTTATGAGTTCTTTTAAAGGGCAGGCAGGCGTTGTCAAAACAACGGTAAAAGATATTTTTTTGCCTTCAACTTTCACATCCTTGATCATGTTGAGGGTCACCAGATCTTTCTTCAAATCTGGTTCTTCAACGGTGGACAAGGCCTTCAGTACGTCTTCGTTTGTAATTGTCATCTCAGGAGGCTATTTCTTTCGCAATATACGTTTTTTAGTGCTATATTTATCAACAATTTGAAGGGCAGAATAGTTGCCTTTTCCTCATTTAGTCCGTCTTTATTCTATTGAATATTTCCCGGGAAACCATAGAGCAAGTTCAGCAGGCCGTTGATATCGTGGAGGTCGTTGGCGATTTTGTAAGCCTTAAGAAAAAAGGACTTTACATGATGGCTTGTTGCCCTTTTCACCATGAGAAGACCCCTTCTTTTTCGGTCACTCCTTCCAAAGGAATTTACCATTGTTTTGGCTGCGGAAAATCAGGCGATTCCATTCAGTTTGTGATGGATCATGAGACCTTCACTTTTTCAGAAGCCATCGTGTTTCTGGCAGCCAAGTATAACATTGCTGTTGTCGAACTGGGTAACAAAGAAGAAAATATACAGCAAGATACCGAACGCGAAAGTTTGTTGATTGCTTTGCAGTACGCCAACGATCATTATGTCCATAATCTTTGGGAAAGTGATGAAGGCAAATCCATCGGATTGAGTTATTTCAGAGAACGAGGATTCATAGATCCCATCATTAAAAAATTCAATCTTGGTTATAGTTTAGATGCCTGGGAAGGTTTGCTGAATAAGGCTTTGGGCGATCAGTTCAAACCGGAAATTTTGCAAAAGGCCGGTCTGGCGCTGGCGCGTGAAAATGCCAACGACAGCACAAAGACCAAATTATACGATCGCTTCCGCGGACGTGTGATGTTTCCCATACACAGTGTGGCCGGTAAAGTCATAGGCTTTGGTGCGCGTATTCTAACGAAAGATAAAAATCAACCCAAATACCTGAACTCACCGGAGAGTGACGTGTACCATAAAAGCAAAGTGCTCTACGGTATTTTTCAAGCGAAGGGTGCAATCCGTAAATTGGACGAATGCTTTTTGGTAGAAGGCTATACCGATGTGGTATCGCTGCATCAAGGCGGTATCGAACATGTGGTGGCCTCTTCTGGTACGGCCTTAACGGAAGACCAGATCAAACTGGTGAAACGTTATACGCCCAACATTACTTTGCTCTATGATGGTGACAGTGCCGGATTAAAAGCAGCCATGCGTGGGGTGGATTTGATTATACAACAGGAAATGAATGTCAGTATCGTCGTTCTTCCTGATCAGGAAGATCCCGATAGCTTCATGCGTAAGCTCGGTGGCGACGGGATGATGGACTATGTGAAGCAGCATAAAAAAGATTTCATCACCTTTAAAGCAGGCTTACTCAGCGAAGAAGCGGGTCGCGATCCGTATAAGAAAGCGGCGGTCATCAAAGATATCGTTGAAAGCATCACGCAAATCAAAGACGGTATCAAGCGGGCGGTGTTCTTTCGGGAATGTAGTCGCTTGCTGGATGTAGATGAACAAGTATTAATTTCAGAATACAATAAATCGGTGTATACCGGTCGCAAGAACGGACAGGGACAACAAACGTCTGCGTCACAAGAAGCTTTGCAGGAAGCGATCGTTGAACAGCAGGAGGAGAACCAGCATCAAACGTTTGATTATACCACCGAACTGGTGAAGAAAGCAGAAGAGTCAACGATTACGTTGTTGTTGAATTATTTTGATGAACTCATCGGTGAAAATTTATCATTGGGAAGTTACGTGTTGCATGAATTGGAAGAAATTTCTTTTCAGGTGCCGGTATACAACAGTATGGTGCAGGAAATGATGCAGCGTTTGAGCAAAGGAGAAGCGGTAGGTAGTTTGCATTTTATCAAACATCCGGATGCCAATATCAGAAAAGAGGCGATACGCCTGCTTTCCAGCGTGCATGCGGTATCGGCAAACTGGGAAAAATTTCACATCATTGTACCTACAGATAAAGAGTTGCTGTCTACCATGACACCACGTTCTGTCTTGATTTTAAAACGAGTAGCCATTCGATTGATGATGGATGAACTCATGGCAAAGATCAAAGAAGAGAAAGAAGAAAAAGCGTTGACAGATTTATTGCTTCAAATCAAAGAATTGAAAAAAATATCGGATCAGATCAACGGATTATTGGGTATAGTAGTTGGATAAACTTATGGCAAGGATCGCAGTAAATACAAGGTTGTTGTTGGAAGATAAGATGGAAGGCATCGGCTGGTTTACCTATGAAACCATGAAGCGGATTACTATCGCTCATCCTGAACATGAATTCATCTTTATTTTCGACAGACCTTACAGTAAGAAATTCATTTTCTCTGACAATGTAAAACCGGTCATGCTCTTCCCTCCGGCAAGACATCCTTTTTTATATTTGATTTATTTTCATTGGGTACTGCCTTTGTATTTATCGTTTAAAAAAGTAGACCTGTTCATTTCTCCTGATGGAATCATTCCTTTGAAATTGTCTGCGCCAATTTTGAATGTGATCCACGATATTAATTTTGAACACCGTCCTAAAGATCTTCCGTTTCTACACCGTTGGTTCTACACGCGCTATTACAGGCGCTATGCACATGCCTGCAATCGCTTGGCAACGGTATCGGAATATTCCAAACAAGATTTGGTCAAAACCTATGGCATTGATCCTGCAAAAATAGATGTGGTCTATAACGGTGCCAATGAAAAATACGCGCCATTGGATGAAGAGTCACAAAAGAAAGTCAGACACCGTTATGCCAACGGGCGTCCTTATTTTGTATATGTCGGTTCAATCAACCCAAGAAAGAATATTGCCAACTTATTGCGTGCCTTTGATGCGTTTAAAAAAGAAGTGGCCAGTGACATGAAGTTGGTATTGGTCGGAAATAAAATGCAGGACAATTCAGAAGTAAATACGGTATACCTGCAAATGATACACAAGCAAGACGTTTTGTTTTTAGGAAGAGTATCTACTTCTGATCTGAAAGAAATTTTAGCTTCTGCTTATGCACTGACCTATGTGCCATACTTTGAAGGATTTGGTATTCCTATTCTGGAGGCTATGTATTGTGATGTCCCTGTCATTACATCCAACGCAACGTCTATGCCTGAAGTAGCAGGTGATGCAGCAATACTTGTTGATCCACATTCTGTAAAGGCGATTAAGGATGCCATGGTAAATATATATTCCGATCACGATCATAGAAAAGAATTGATTCGGAAATCAAAACTGCAACGCAAGAAATTTTCCTGGGACCTGACGGCGAATAAATTGTGGGAGTCGGTAGAAAAAGTATTGCAGCAGAAAATGTAGTTGTTAATAGTCAATGAAAGTTCTTCAAATTTGTTTTAGGGTGCCATTTCCTCCTCATGACGGTGGAGCAATCGCTATGTATGATATCCTATATGGTTTGTCAAAGAAAGGACATCAGGTACACGTGTTGGCTGTGAATACACCCAAGCATTTTCAAAAAGACAATGTGTTAGAAGGAATCGCAAAATTGCAACCGGTTTTTATTGATACGACCATTTCTCCTGTCGATGCCTTTTTGAATTTGTTCAGGAAAATTCCATATAACGTGGAACGTTTCATATCCAAAGATTTTGAAACAGCCTTGGTGGATTTATTGCGCAAAGAACAATTTGATGTCATTCATGTAGAAGGAACGTTCGTTGCTTTTTATATCGATACGATCAGGAAATATTCAAAGGCTCCCGTCGTATTGAGAGCCCATAACGTGGAATACCTCATCTGGCAACGCTTGGCGGCTAATGAAAGGAATCCATTGAAAAAAATATACCTTCGTTTATTATCCAGCAAGTTGAAGTCTTTCGAGAGAGAATACTTCTCCAAGTACGATGTCATTGCGGGTATTACCAAAGAGGACAACGAACGTTTGAATGAATTAGGAGTGAATACAGTGAAAGAATTTATTCCTGCCGGTGTACAACTGGATCGTTTTGTGATTGATCCTTCTATGCAGGCCAAACCCAATTCCATGTTCATCATCAGTTCATTGAACTGGCTTCCGAATTTGGAAGGACTGGAATGGTTTGTGAAAAATGTTTGGCCTGTTGTCAAGCAGAAAAATAATTTATTGGAATTACACATCGCGGGTAAAGACACGCCGGAAGCTGTGCAACAATTGGCAGGCAATGGGATC
>JAQBNU010000164.1 GCA_028288365.1 Chitinophagaceae bacterium
GAGAAACTCGACGACGCATGGGACCGTATCGAAGCGTCGAGCAAACAAGACGGTAGCATTCGCGGCGTCCCTACCGGCTACCCCGACCTTGATAACCTTTTATCGGGGCTTCACAAGTCCGACCTTATAATCCTCGCCGCTCGACCGTCTGTCGGTAAGACTTCGCTCGCGCTCGACATCGCACGCAACGCCGCAGTGCGTCACAACATTCCCGTCGGTATCTTCTCGCTCGAAATGAGTTCGGAGCAGCTTGTAGACCGCATGCTCTCTGCCGAATCATACGTCGACTCGTGGAGAATGCGCACAGGTGGCGTACACGCCGAGCAAGACTTCGAACGCATTCGTGACGCGCTCGAGTCGCTCTCCAAAGCTCCTATTTATATCGACGACAAACCAGGCAGCAACATCCTCGCCATGCGTGCGGTTGCGCGTCGCCTTAAACGCGAGCGCGGCATTGGTCTTATCGTAGTCGACTACCTTCAGCTCATGGCACCAACAAGCACGAAAGCTTCAGACTCTATGGTGCAGCAGGTTACAGAAATTTCTCGCTCGCTCAAATCCCTTGCGCGCGAGCTCGAAGTGCCGGTGCTCGCTCTCTCTCAGCTCTCCCGCGCCGTGGAGCAGCGCGGTGGCAAGCCAAGACTTTCGGACCTTCGCGATTCCGGATCGATCGAGCAGGATGCCGACGTAGTTATGTTCATCCATCGCGAAGATAAAGGCAACGAAAACAGCGAACGCAAGAACATCGCGGAGATCCTCGTCGAGAAGCATCGTAACGGTCCGACGGGAAAGATCGAATTGTACTTCGACGAGAAGCGCACGAGCTTCATGCCGGTTGATAAATCAGGGTACGGCGACCTAGGTTCAGAATTTTCATAAGTATGGATAACGTCGACGAACTCGGCCGTGCCTTTGAACGCTTCCCTGGCATAGGTCCCCGCCAGGCAAAGCGCTTCGTGTACCATTTGCTTGCGGTACACCCCATCGACCGCAATCGGCTTGCCGCACTCATACAGCAGCTCGGCGACAACGTGCAGCAATGCAGCGAGTGCATGCGTTTCTGGAGCGGTACGGGTGCCGTCTGTAACTATTGTTCAGACTCGAATCGCGATGACAGTATCCTCATGCTCGTCGAGAAGGATCAGGATCTCCTGGCCGTTGAACGCTCCGGAAGCTATCGCGGAAAGTACTTCGTGCTGGGCGGTGTGCTTACCCTTTCCGGCAAAGGCGCGATTCGTGAACGCGAGCTCGTCGCGCTCGTCGAGCGCAAAAGTAATGAAAACTTGAAAGAGATCGTTCTCGCGCTCTCTGCTACAAGCGAAGGCGAACACACCAGCGACCACATCCGCGCCCTCCTGCAGCCGCTGCGCGGCCATCTACGCCTCTTTGAGCTTGGTCGCGGCCTCGCGACAGGCTCCGAGCTCGAATACGCCGATAAAGAGACTCTTTCTGCAGCGTTCACGAACCGTAAGGAAACCTAGCAAGTTTCTAGTCTCGTGGCTTAAGCTCTACTTCTTCCTTTTTAAGATCGAACTTTACGACAAAGTGTTCAAAAAATCCTCTCTGTCCGACGACTCCATAAGGCATTATTCTTCCAGCAACATCTGGCATAAACCCTGCAAGAATTTCTTTCGGCCAACCACCAACAATAATCTCTACCGTGTGCACATAGTAGATTGACGCCTTTCCTCCCACCCCGAATACTTCTTTGGGCTCACCATTCTTAATCTTGATACCAAGCAGTTCTCCTATTTCAGCACTAAATATGCAGAGATCCGCTCCTGAATCAACTAATACCTCGTATCCAATTGTTTCAATACCGCTTCTAAGCTGTACAGGAATTACAGGACGAAGTGTTTTCCCGTATCGCTTATAAGAGAATTTCATAGGAGCCAACGTACGAAACGATTCTTTCTGGCATCCGGGTCAATAACGGGATAGCAACTTTCTTTTTTTTCGCTTGCTCAAGCGCCTCGCGTGCCGTACGACCACTTCCTACGACCGTGCGTTCATCTTTTGCTAGTGCGACCCAATGTCCTGCATATTTCTTCTGAATTTTTGTCCAGTCAATAGCCATATGCGCGTAGTATAGCACAAAGCCCGCATACGCGGGCTTTATGTGAATTACGCAATCGCGTCGATCTTCACTTTGATGTGCGGCTGGCGGTGTCCGCGGCGCTTGAAGTAGCGGCTCTTGGCCTTGTACTTAACGACTTCGATCTTCTTTGCACGGCCGACGACTTCCACGGTAGCGGTAACCGAAGCTCCAGAGATGAACGGAGCACCCATCGTGAGCGTTCCGTTGTCTTTCATGAGGACTTCGTCAAAGGTAACAGAATCCCCTTTCTTGAGGTCCTGGGTCAAGGCTCCACGGCCGAGCTTCTCTATAGTAACGATGTCGCCCGGGGTAACGACATACTGCTTTCCGCCGGTCTTTATAACTGCAAGTTCCATAATATGACCATTCTAAGGGATTTCAGGTAAAAAGCAAGGCCGCCAGGGTGAGTGGCGGCCGAGTTCTAGCCAAAGTGAGGTCCGTCCTCTGTAATGACCTCACTGCTGACGATAAAACGCTCGAGGCAGCGTTCTTCGAAACAAAAGACCTGTATCCTGCCATTGGGGCACAAAAGGACTGTAAGGTAGGAATTTTCATCACCTGAATTCCCCCGCAGCGGTGCCGAGATCAGCACCGTGCCCAGTACCACATAACTGCCATGCGGGAGATTGCGCCGATATGAAATCGACGGCACCCGCGAAGAAGATCGGTGGGAAGCCCATCTCACGACCAGAAAGATAACCATGAGCGGCGCGGCTGCCAGAAGCAAATAAACAGTCACGGGCTTACTCCTTTCAATTGTGGAAATAAACTTGTGTCGCGGCAGAGACCAACATTAGCAGCCCCAGCACGACACACATCCTCATACTTCCCAACTGTCCCTGCAAACGCATACGGTTCGCCACAATGAAAAGAACTAGTGCGATGACGATGTAGACGACGATTGCAAACTGAGTCACGTGATATCTCCTGTTGTGAACCTCTACTTTATATAACGTTAGACTCTATTCGTCAATATCGAGCTCACCCGGCTTCTCGAGCAACTCCACGTCTAGATCCATCTTTTCTTTGGCGATGCGGTACACGTCTTTCTCTACTTTTCCGAGTTCCTTATAGCCACTGTTGTAGTGCGAAACTGCCGTGCCCAGCGAAGTACCGAGTTTCTTGTAGTAATCCTCGTACGCAGTGAGGTGCTTGCCAAGCTCGCCGACACGCTTCTGAATCTCTTCGGCTTGCTTCTCAATTTGCAGGGCCTTTAGGCCCTGCATAACTGTTTGCAGGTACGCAAGGAACGATGTTGGCGAAACAATAATGACCTTGAACTTCCCTGCTGCACGCTGAATCAAATTCTCCTCTTCGCCCGCGCCCACTTGGTTCGTAAGGAGGTCGTAGTAAATTCCCTCAGACGGAATGAACATAAACGCAAAGTCCATCGTTCCCTCTTCAGGACGAATATACTTCGCTGTTTCCGTAATGCGCAGCTTGAGGTCGTTTACGAATGCTTTCTCGAGCGCAATACGCTCAGCACCATCAGCATGAATAAAGCGATTGTAATTATCGAGCGAGAACTTCGAGTCTATAGGTACTATCTTGTCATTTATATATACGGCGGCATCCACGATCTCACCGTTGCTGAATAGGTGCTGCATTTTGAACATGCCGGGCGGCAAAACGTTCTTGAGCACGGTCTCCAAATAGTACTCGCCGAGGATTCCACGCTGCTTAGGGTTCTTTAAAATGTCTTGGAGCGACTTTAATTGCTCAGCGAACTTCCCCGTCTCCCGACCAATTTCCTTAACGCTCGTGATTTCTGCAGTGATCTCACGAATAAGATTTGCAGTCTGACTATTAGCATTCTGCATGTTCTCGTTCTGCGAGCGCAGTGACTCACCCACTGAACGATGGCTTTCTGCCATGCGGTTGTCGAGCGCGGACTCAAGATTCTGGATCTGCTTCTGAAGCATCAAGAGGCCGCTGTCGTCTTTTGGGACGTCATTCTGTTTATTCTGTTTCTCTTGGCGCTTTGCCATAAGCCAGAGGCCAATTCCCTGTACCAGCACAAGCGCGAGCACAATGATTGCAACGTAGAAAAGAGTCATATCTTTCTAGTATAAAACACTTTTATTCTTTTCCACATGACGATGGGTCAATACAGGGCTATACTAAGGAAACTCCCTGCTCTTTATATGCCCCACAGCACTTCTATTACCGATACCGAACGCCTCGCAAGGCTTCATTTCCATGTAAAAACCGGCGATTATTTCCCCATGCTCGCGACCATACTTGGCTTTATCGAAGAGACACTTGATACCTATCCAGGGTTATCTGACTCCCTCCCGATTCTTGAAAAGGATCTTATTCAGGGCGTTCGCAAAGACCTTATGTACTTGCATGAGTACTACCAAATTGAGGTAAAGATGCAGGACGCATAGCTGTGATAGACTTTAAAATATATGATCCACGAATCAATCAAAGCCGGTATCCCCGATGCTATGCGTGCAAAGGACGCTGTTCGTCTTCAAACCTATCGCTCGCTCGCAACCGCCATGACCAATGAAGTCGTCGCCAAAAAGCGCATGCCGAGTGAATTCCTTACGGATGACGAGGCTCTCGTCGTACTTAAGCGCGCGAGTAACCAGCGCAAGGACTCTATTCAGCAATATGAAGCAGCAAGCCGCAACGAACTTGCAGAGCCAGAAAAGCTCGAGCTCACTATCATTGAAGAGCTTCTCCCTGAACAAATGAGTCGCGAACAGATTGAAGAAGTCGTGAAAGCAAAAATGCTCGAAACCGGCGTCACCAGCAAATCTGAAGCTGGCAAGTTTACTGGTGCAGTCATGCAAGAACTCAAGGGCAAGGCAGACGGCGCGCTCGTGAAAGAAGTCGTCGATTCGCTTTTGACGTAGCGCTTCATGAAGAGCGTGCGTTGACCCACCTCTCGTCCGGGAGTAGCATTCTGTCAGACCCAGCTCCTTGGGCGACGGGAGGTTAACGTGTACGTACGCGAACGGCCTCCGGGCCCATCATTTGCACCCGTTTCTGAGACCGAAATAACAAGAAGCATGATACACGTGTTCGCACAGGCAAAATTTCGGTGCATTACTCTCAGCCGAGAAACAATTCGTATCCTGGTTAATGAGGTCAATCAGCGCCGGAGAGATTTTCCGACCATTCCCTACATCGATATATTGCGCGCGGTTTTCCTAGAGAAATTGGATTTAATCGGCGAAACCGATATCCAACGTGAAGCCTATAAATCGGCCGTTGCATATATCCAAGCTAATCGCGGACACAGCAGCATACGCAGGGAATCTGGTCCGCGTCACGACCAGCTTCCTCCTGCCGTTCGTCAAGAAATCGAAGACGACGTCTGGCAAGACATTCGTCAGTTTCTGGCGTCACAGGGCAGAAGCGTGTTTACTCCCCACCAGAGACGACTTTCCCGATGACTAGCGGACCGCCCCAGCGGTCCGTCTTTTTTATCTGGTACTATTTTTGTACAGCACCTCTATATGGCAATCCCCCGCTACATCATGCTCGAAAAACTGCGCGGCCAAACACCGCTCGAGACTATCCTGGCGTGGAAGAACCATCACCCGGAGTATTCACTGGTGCCGGCGTCATACGCCGGCAGGCTCGATCCGATGGCCGAGGGTAACCTGCTCGTGCTGCTTGGGAGCGAATGTAAAAACCAGCAGAAGTATATCGGGCTCGATAAGGAATACGAGGTGGAAGTGGTTCTCGACCTCACAACCGATACCGGTGACGCGCTCGGTATTCCCGAGTATCAAGCAACAGACACCACAAGCGAGCAGAGTGGTACGCGCGACGACATACTCCGCGCTCTACACACGCTTGAGGGCGCGCATATCGTTCCCTACCCCGCTTTCTCATCCAGGACCGTAAACGGCAAACCACTTTTTATGTACGCACTGGAGGGCACGCTTGGCACGATAGAGATGCCCACCCATACAGAAACGATGTATCGCATACAGCTACTAAAGACCGATATTCTCACACGCGCACAACTCCAAGAACGAATAGACGTGGGCTTGGTAGATGTGCCCCGCAGCGACGAACTTTCAAAAGAACTTGGTGCGGACTTCCGTCAAGATATTATTCGCGCTGGTTGGCGCGTACTTTTTGCGGCAATTCCTGAACGCAGCTTTATGATGCTTCGTCTGCGAATTGCGTGCGCGTCTGGCAGCTATATGCGCACACTCGCAGGCCGCATCGGCAGTGAGCTTGGCACGACCGGCTTCGCGCTTTCCATAAAACGCACGAAGATTGGCACATTCAAAAAGTTTGGTCCGTTCTGGTTCTGGACGAAGAAATACTAGAGGTATTAATCGCCCTCTGTCTTCGGATACATTTCGTCACGTATTGTTTTCAAGCGGCTAATGAGGGCCTCGTCGTCAATATTTTTAAAGCGAGGAATGTCAGTTCCGTTTTCTCCCTTGGGCACTGTTTCCATAAACATTTCGAGTGGCCTTGAGTAGATCAGTCTCCCGTTTTGATAGGCGAACGCTTCCTCATACAACGGGCGGTACAGCGCAGTCAGCTCGCCGGTCTCACTGTGATACCCCACTCCGACCAATTCATATGCGTGACTTTCAACTGTTGCATCCGCAGGACGCTTGTTGTGGTAGTAAAAGCCTAATTCAGGAAGAGCTTTCGGCACGCTCTCAGAAGTAAATAGTTCCATACTTTATGTAGCCATATCAATAATCGCTTTTGCATGCATCTCGTCTACCGGCGTAATAGAGAGCCTACTGCCGGACTGGAGTATCATCATTTTTGAGAACTGCGAACTATCGCGAACGAGTTGCAATAAGACAGGGGCCTTGAATTCCTTTACGAACGCCACGTCCACCGCGTACCACACAGGCTTTTCTTTAGTAGCTCGCGGCTCAAAATAGTGACCTGTGGAATCAAACTGCATTGGGTCGGCGTATGGAGC
>JAQBNU010000097.1 GCA_028288365.1 Chitinophagaceae bacterium
CGTCGTATTGGTAACCATTGCCACCGCTGTTATCGATTCCGTTGCTTTGTACCACCTGGTTGTAATTGTTGCGCAAAGGCAGGTATTCATTCCCTTTCGCAGTCAATAACTTGATTCCACCGATAATATCTACTTTTCTCAAGGTTTCAATAGACAATCCCGCATCGATGATGGTCGATTTGAAATCTACCGCAGCAGGACCATCACGTTTGGTGGTTTCGTTTTTGATGCCTGCACTCAAATCGATCACACGATTCAGTTTAGCCAAACCGCCTACATTGATCACAAAGCCTCCACGGATACCCGTGAATTTACGAAGGTCAGTTGTACCTACTCCGTTGATCTCGCTCAAGAGATCCACTTGTACTTCCGCGGCAAAGTTTTTCAAAGACGTATCGGTAGCAATGCCTCCGCTGAAACCGACACGGTTAGGAGTCGCTTGTCCGTAAGGGGTAATGTTTCCGTATTGAGGCAAGAATACTCCTAACGTTTGTACGATGCTTCTATTGTATCCGGTTTCATTGGTGAAACGGTCAAACATCATCTGGCCTCTAGCCGTCGTATTTTGATTGACCAATGGGAAGATGGAAGGATTTACTCCTGCATTCACGCGTTGTGTTTGAGCGGTAGGGCTATTGAATTGTGCCCCTACGTTTCTATACGAACCGTTTACTACCAATTTCACAGGTTTCACACCTATTTTCAAATCCGGTTGTACGAAGAAATCATGGTTTGAATTGCTGGTATCACCGCTTTTGTTTTGGTAGTTGTAAGCAGAAGTACCACCTTCAATGCCCACACCCAATAAAAACACATCGTTTTGTAGGGTCAAAGCCGCATCAGCTGTATATACTTCGTTGCGAATGGAAATGTTGGATTGACTTACCGCCAAATCAGAGAAATTTACCGCATTCAATCCTACTCTAAATTTACTGCTTTGAATCACGTCCAAACGACCACCAAACAAAATACGATCCGGTACACTGCCGTCATTGGTGACATTGGTACGGATACCGAACACGTTCAGGGCAATGCGTTGCATAGACAAGACAGAGTCCAGGCCATAGTTCAATTGAAGACCTTGTAAACGCCATTTGTTACCTACGTAGAAGTTTTCGTATTCCAGGATGTCTCTTCTGGCTTTGAATACATCCGACTCAAAACGGCTGGCGGAAGGATCTTTAGAATTATACAAGGTGTAAGGCGTCATACCCACATAAATATCGCCCAATTCGTATTTCAGCGTACGGCCAATCTGACCTCTGAATTGCAACTGACGAAATTCAAACTTGGTGTCCTGACCGTAGAAAGATCCGTAAGGGTTCTTCACACGCAAGATGGCGTTGGCATTGAAGATCTTGTTGATCGTCAAATCCATGTTCATATCGAACAGCGTGTAACCTCCCAATCCTTTCTTAGGGGAAAGCGTGTCACCCTGAACGAGATCTCCGCTCAACTTATCGCTGGTAAGAATAGAACGACCTAACCCTCCTATTTTGAAGGTAGTATTTTTGTTTAATACCTGTGCATTAGCTGTGATACTTGTAGCCCAAATAACTATAGCTAATAAAAAAACATTCTTGTTCATTATGCTCACTATTTAAAAGAAGATTTTTAATTCAACATTCGTTTCTGTCCCTTTGAACTGATCTCTATCAAAGTTTCTGTCTTTGTGATCCATCCAGGTATGACGGATATGTAACCCTGCATTTTTTGCAAAGTCATAGTCAACACCCAAAGCGTAGGCATGACCGAATTGATTGATGTGTCTGTTATCTGTAGCAGATACCGTTTGCGTACGGTCGCCGCCCACCGCTCTTTCCAAACCAAAGTTACCAACTACCGATACTTTTTTAGTCAGTTTATAAGAAGCAGTAAAGTCTTCGAAAAACACACGGATGAAAGAAGAGTTGTCTGTCCCCAATACTTTCAGGTGATCATCGACACTGTTGTAGCTGTTATAATTCAACAAGATTAAATCTCTACTGAACAAGGTGATTTTGTATTTCAGGAACAATTCCATGGCACTGTAGCCTTTGAGGTAATCGGTAGAAATACCGTTTGCTTTATCGGTAATGGTGACAATTTCATACGTTCTCAACCAGTTGCTTTTCAAACGACCGTAGTTACCACCGGCGTTAAACCAAGGATGGAATCTTGAACGGGAGAAGGAGTTCACTCTGTGTTGGAACGTAACCGTATCACCTAAGTTCGTCAAGTCTTTGCTCCATGCGGCACCAAACTGAATTTTCAATTTGCCGACATTCTTTTCCGCTTTCAGGTTTATCCCTTGTCTGTTGTTTACCAACACACCGATTTCCTGCGCCAGGTTTTGTTGGAAGAACAAATCATACAATTGATCAGATCCTTGAGCCAGTGTTTTAGGGTTAGAGTTGATGATGGCACCGTCCTGGCTTACCATCCATTTATCAATGTGGTAATATTCTAAAGAGATCGGTAGAGTCGTTAAATCTCTGTCCAATTCTGCTTTCAAAGAGAAGCCATATCCTTGTTGCGTATGAGCACTTGCTACATCTGTGGGAATGTCACCGATCAATCTGTTTTTCAACATACTCGTTCCGCCTTCACCGGCAAAACGAATTTTTCTTACTTTCAGGTTGAAGTCCAACGTGTACATTTCCTGGTTGTTCGCAACACCTCCAGCAGCACTTTCTTCACTGAATTTGCCACGGTAGTTGAAACCGACTTTACCGGCTACGTAACGGGTGAAAATGATTTTCTCTACACGCACACCTACTGTATAAGAAGGATAGTGAGTGGTAAACAAACCTACCGGCACGTTGGTATTGGTACGACCATATAAGGTAGTTATTTTTACACCTAGTGGAAGGATGTCTGTCTTTGCCACAAAACCCAAGAGTGGAGACAAGCCGTTAGCCTGACCACCGATGTTTCTGGACAACGAATAATATTCTTCGTAACGAAGGGAAGAGTTTCTGTACCAGTCCCAAGGCAGACGGTTAAAATAACTGTCGCGGTATTGCGCCTGGCTCATGGTGAAATTACTCAAGCTCGACCAGATCACGCCACCTGCACTGATGTCGAAACGAATGGCACCGGCATTGATCTTACCATTGAAGAATAAGTTTTGACGGGAACTAGCCGTGTTGTTGGATCCCACAGGAGCCGTACCACCGGTCATGGTATTGGCAAAAGAGTAACCTACGTTAAACAGGAATCGAGGAGAGATCCTGGACGTCATGTTGAATTCCAACTGAGGGAAACCTCCCCCTACGTTGGTACCGACACTGGTCAATGGATAATCGTAAATGGAAATGTTTTTCGGAGACGATTGCATGTCGGTATAGTACTTATCCATATTTCTATAGATCGTCAGCAATCGGATGGTTCCTGATATTTGGATGTTATCCAGTACGTTGTTTACGAAAGCCGCAGCACCGGTTGTCTGTCTGTCTGCAGGGTTCAGGAAATTGTAAACAGAAGACGGCGTAGGATCCGGCCCCCTGAAATTTCTGTTCGAATAAGGGACACCAATCTTAGGCGCACTTGTTGTTTCCTGCTCTTGGGTATCCGGTAAGTTATCTGTTGCGTACGTATGGAACGACAGCAGCAAGCTTCCCAGAAACCAGAATGAAATACGTTTTTTAAAATTCATTTCCATTTTTAGTGGCATCGATTAAAAAGTAATTAATTCCTCCAGCGTTTTTTGATGGTCTTTCTGCGACAAGGTTGCAGCACATTGATCAACTCGTCAGCTAAAGGAGTACCTATTATTTTTCCAGTACCTGGTCTTTTTTCAAGGTAGTCACCTGTAATTTCCCATATGATGACACCGGCAGCTTCGTGCTTCACCACGTATTCTGCTTTCAATCTCACAGATCTTGCATTGTCATACGACAAGAATGTTTTCTTTTCTTCGCTGATCATGTAGGGCACCTGTGCAATGCTATCCCATCTCTCCACAAAACCACCTTTATCTTTCTTCAATAAGATGTTATAGTATTGAGGAGAACCTTCGTCTTCTATGAATGTTCTATCGTCTGTCTTCTGTGTTTCATTCTTGGCATATAAAGCCGGTTTAGAATCTTTGAATTTCAAACTTCTTCCATAAAAGCCTACACCCAGGTTGATTTTTTCGGAAGGAACTTTGTAATCATTGATCAATAACTTAAAGGCTACATCCATACTGGCTGGTGAACCAGAACCAGGAGCGTATAAAGGAGAGTTGTGGTTGGCATCTTCACTCCATGTACCGTTATAATCGTAGCACATCATGTTGAAGTAATCCATTGTATTGACTAATTTGTCGTATTCGATGAAATCCATTTGAGACTTGTTGGCTCCGAAAGCTGCGGTCAGCAAAAATTTATACTTGATCTTTTTACCGTAAGCATCGATGGAATCACGAATGGCTCTCATCAGCAAGGTAAAGTTTTGTTTGTCTTCAGGACCACTCTTATGTTCGGCATAACCAGGATATTCCCAGTCAATGTCGATGCCATCAAACTGATAGTCTTTCAAGAGGTTGACACATTGAGAAGCAAAGTGTGCCCTGCGGGAAGGATCTTTGGCCACTTTAGGAAAGTTTTCAGACAAGGTCCAACCACCGATGGATACCATCAGTTTCACTCCCCAGGCATGAGAATAGTCTACTAAAGAAGTATTTTGGATGTAAGCCGGTTGTACGGCCTGAGTCCAATCGTATTTACCTCTCAGCAATACACTATCCGCCCATTCGTCTGTACCATAGAGGTTACCAACAGAATCTGTCTGGTAGAAAGAGTAATTCAATATGGTGTAGCGGGTATAATCAATGTTTTCTGGAGCCAGCAACTGACCTCTGTCGTACCATTGCCAGGAAGGGTAATAACCAATGATTTGGCGACATACTGGAGTCACTTCTGTACCACCCTCACTCAGGGTGTCTTCAAAACTTTTTTGTGTAGGAGGAGGTACAACCTGCGAAAACGCATTGTTTAGCGCAAATATCATACAACCGAAAAATAGAATTCTAAACAGATTTTTCATTCCTTATTATTATAAAGCTAATAACGTTTCAAAGTAAAGCATACCGGACTCTTTTTCCCATTTACACTCTATTTGCAGCGTAAATCTAAACTAATATTCTAATAACAACAAAATATTAAAATCAGATAGCCAATAAATGCAATCTGATAGCCTTTGCATTTTCCGCAATACAATTTGCAAAAAAAACACTTTAGTATAAAGTCATTTGATAGTCAATGGTATAGTTCTCTTGTAAATCATACATTTCATACCCTAAGAGAAGTAAAAGTTCTTGAAATTATTCAATCACTTATAACCAGCATTTTATATCGCCTTATTCGCAATGAAAAGAAGCTTGTGACAACTCAAAAAGAACAAGGCTTCCAGCTCTCCTTGTAAGAGATCCTTCCTCAACCGAAATATGGATGGAGTATTAAGAAAAGATGAATTTTCATTTTATGAAAGACATAAAACTTACACCCGAGGAAATTGATCCTATGAAGATAACCTGCCACACTAAAAGCTAGATGTACCCTGATAAATCAATATAGCTCAATTCGTGCGAAGAAATCATCTTACGGTCTTGCCCCTAAATCCCCTGAAGGAGACTTATCAGAGCGAAGAGAGCGAATATTTTTTTTCTTTCTCCGCTCTGTTTCTCCTTCTTGTTCATGGTATCAGCGATGTGAATTAAAATTATTACAAAGTCTTTTCAAAGGAAAGTCCCCTTCAGGGGATTTAGGGGCAAGACGGATTGTTACGAGATGAAAATGATTACTGATCAGAGGTTACATCAAAAATGTCTATAAACAAAAAAGCCTCGAATTAATCGAGGCTTTCAGTGATCCCAATAGTTCAGATTTCGAACGAGTTAGTAGAAGATACGCGGAAGCTGGCTGAGTTATATGACTTGTTTAATCTCAAGAGGCTATGAATTTTGATGGATTTAAATGCATCTGTCACAAATGATGAGGTTTTTACCTACTTCTTGATTATTTTAAAATACCAATTCTCAGCTATAAGAAAATAAATGCCATCCGGTAAATTACTAATGTCTAAATCTTTTGTAGATGTGTTTGTCCAATTGGCAACTACGATACCCAATCCGTTTAAAAGTTGAATATTAGTAGTTTT
>JAQBNU010000129.1 GCA_028288365.1 Chitinophagaceae bacterium
TTCCTAAAGAAGATCCTACCATACCTAGTCTTTCCAATGACGGTACTAATGCCAACTGGGCCAATGTACACGCCTGTTGGGGAGACATAGTACCTGTCGGACACATCAGTGTTCCTGGTGGACAGACGACCATTTGTCAGGGTGTTTCTTATACCTTAAACGGTATAGTCGATGGTGGAGAATCCAGTGATATTTCTTTCAAGTGGTTTAAAAACGGAAGTTCAACTCCTTTTGCTACAACAAGAAATGTGACTGAGTCACCGACAGCAGGTACGTATACCTATTCGTTTCAAACCTGTAATAGCAAAGGATGTATGCCGGCGCTGTGTGACATAACGATCACCGTCAACAACTGCGGTGGCTGTGGCATGACAGTGTCTGCAACAACGGTGAATACCCCTTGTCAGAACATGAAGGCTGGTACGATCAACTTAACAGTAGCCGGTTCTACCAATTACAAAGTAATTTTCACAGGTCCTGTTTCTGGTACCATCACATCTACAACTGCTACGGCTACAATCAGCAATGTTCCGGACGGAACGTATAATATTCAGATCGTAGACATTGCCACTCCAACTTGTAAAGCTTATACCAATACAACGGTTCAATTCACTACGGCACAAAATGCACAGCTCAGTGCAGCCATTACATCGGCTGCAGCCTGCGCCGATCAATTGAAAGCGACGATCGTAGAAAATCCGGCGCCTTGTTTATGGACCGTTAATTTCTACGATCCTACCTATTACGACTGGAGTATACCTGTATATGCTATAATAGGAGCAGGTTCTCCTGGATCTTACCAGGCCAATATTCAGGATCCGGTAACCACCTGGATGTATACCGGTAAGTCTCAATTTTATGCTTCAACAGGTGATAATATTACGATAGATCTTACCTTGGTTCCTACACCTGGCGCCGATATGGTAAGACCCGCTTACTTTGAAATTGTCAATTCTGCCGGCACTGTGGTTTGGAGTAATACGGTTGCCGCTCACTCCGTTACCATAGCTACTACACCGCATGTGGTGAACTATCACGTGGAGACATACACGGCCACTTGTCCATTCACACCTGCGGGATATACGTTTACCTGGACTCCTGCCTTAAGCGGTGAAACGCACACGACGACCGCTAGTAGCGGTACTGCAAACATTAACTTTTCTACACCAACGTTGTTTACTGTCGTAGCAAAGAATACGACCAATACGCAATGTACATTGACAGATACTATCCTGATTCAACCCACATGTCCTGCAGCATTACCCGTACAGTTTGTTTCATTCAATGCCTCTCTCTTCAACGACAGTGAAGTGAAACTGGAATGGATCACAGCCATGGAACAAAACACATCCTACTTCCAGGTAGAGAGAAGTATAGATGGGGTTCATTTTACTGCTTTGGGTACTGTTGCTGCGCAAGGCAATTCTTCTACTTCTCAAACGTACGATTACATAGATCACTATGCTCCTCGTGGCACTGTATACTACCGCATTGCAGAATACGATGTGGACGGTGCAAAAATGTACACCAGCGTGAAGAGTGTAAACGGATTGAAAAAAATGAACTTCTCCGTTTATCCTAACCCAAGTGTCAACAGCTTTACGCTGCAACTGGAAGGCGAAGGAGAGGATAAAGTAACGGCCATTGTATATGATATTTTAGGCAATGAAGTAGAAAGCGTAGTCGTTACGGCAAACAGTAGCACAAACATAGGAGAGACATTGCCAAGAGGTGCTTATATCCTGCATGTGAGCAAACCGGATGAAGCCATCTTTGTTCAAAAATTGCTTAAAGAATAGAAGTATAGATCAACTAATCAACAGACTTATTTGTTAACGAAAGAGGGGAAATACCCCTCTTTTGTCGTTTTACGACTGTGGAGTACTTCTATTTGGCATAAAGCAGGATTTTAGCGATATTTACCATATTCTAACCACAATTAATACGAATTATGTCTGTTGAAAGAGTAAGCTGCCTCATTATAGGATCAGGACCTGCAGGTTATACTGCTGCCATTTATGCTTCCAGAGCCGGTCTTAAACCGGTATTGTACCAGGGAAGTCAACCCGGTGGACAATTGATGATCACCAATGATGTGGAGAATTTTCCAGGTTATCCGGATGGTATCGTGGGACCTCAAATGATGGAGGATCTACAGAAGCAGGCAGCTCGTTTTGGTGCAGACATTCGTTTTGGAATGGCCACTTCAGTAGACTTTGGAGGTCATATCCATAAAGTAGTCATTGATGAAAAATTAACGATAGAAGCACAAACAGTCATCATCTCAACAGGAGCATCTGCAAAATGGTTGGGCTTGCCTTCTGAAGCCAGACTGAATGGCAACGGCGTATCTGCTTGTGCCGTGTGTGACGGTTTCTTTTTCCGTGGACAAGACGTAGCCATTGTAGGCGCAGGAGATACGGCCTGTGAAGAAGCAAGCTACTTGTCTAAGTTATGCAACAAAGTATACATGCTGGTGCGCAAAGAAGAAATGCGTGCGTCTAAGATCATGCAGAAACGCGTATTGCATACCCCAAACATTGAAGTATTATTCAACACCTCTACGGAAGAAATTTTAGGAAAAGACTTAGTAGAAGGTGCCCGCGTTAAGAATGAATTGACAGGTGAAATCAAAGAGCTTGCTGTTACAGGTTTCTTTGTGGCCATTGGCCATCATCCCAACACAGATATATTCAAAGGCTGGATTGACATGGACGATCATGGATACATCAGAACAGTACCGGGTACAAGTAAAACAAATGTAGAAGGTGTATTTGCTTGTGGTGATGCACAAGATAGCGTATACCGTCAGGCAGTCACTGCAGCGGGTACAGGTTGTATGGCAGCTTTAGATGCGGAGAGATACCTGGCCGCTATAGAAGCAGCAGAAGTAGAGAAATAAATTAAACAAGGAAGACGGAGAAAAGAAGAGAGCATATAGCGTCACTTCTTTTCTCCGTTTTCTATGAATGAATAATAATGCATAAATCATTAGCCTGCCTGACAGGAGTAGTCTTAGTATTCATCAGCTTTCACGCAGCGGCGCAAAAGAAAGGGAGAGATTTTCTTCAGATCAAGGCGCCTACGATAGAGTACAGCACACCAGATGTGGACGAATCTCTATTTGAAGAAAACTTTTCAGATACGTCTACCACGATTACAGAATCGGGAGTAGGTTTCAATCCGCACAAATCAAGAAGTGTGGTAGGTGAAGATACACTCTACTATGGAGATGAAGACGGTGATGGTGAAGAAGACGGCGAAGGTGAAACGTCCATTGTAGAAGTAGCAGAACAACTCAGCATAGACTCTGTCTGGGTAACCATCGCGGAGTATTATGCGATATGGGATTCACGCAATGTAGATCCATACAAAATAGATCCTTCCGAATTCAAAGATACTTTATCCATCGTTTTATACGATACACTTTCAGGACAGTTTTGGTCCATGCCCATGGTGCAATGCCGCACGACCAGTGGCTTTGGATACCGTTGGCACCGTTGGCACTATGGAACGGACATCGGTTTAACATTGGGTGATCCCATCATGGCTTGCTTTGATGGCATTGTCCGCATTGCGCGTTACAATCCTTCAGGGTATGGAAACTATGTACTCATTCGTCATTACAATGGATTAGAAACCTTGTATGGTCACATGAGTGCATATAATGTGGAGGTAGGACAATTCGTGAAGTCGGGAGAAGTGATCGGAATGGGTGGAAACACTGGGCACAGCACGGGCCCTCATTTACACTTTGAAGTACGTTACGCCGGAAATGCATTTGACCCCACCAGCATGTTTGATTTTTCAAACATGAAATTGAGAAAGGCTACGTTTACATTGACTCCTGAAAACTATGCGTATGCGAAAGAGGCTCGTAAAGTCTATTACCACAAAGTAAGATCGGGTGACAACCTGGGAAGAATCGCTGCTAAATATGGGATCTCTGCCAGCAGAATTTGCAAGTTGAACAGAATCTCTACACGCACTAAATTAAGAGTAGGACAACGATTACGCATCAGATAATATGAGTGTAAATAAAGTAGACATCCTCGTATTTGCGGCACATCCGGACGATGCGGAATTAGGTTGCTCCGGAACCATTGCTGCTCATGTAGCCAGGGGATACAAAGTAGGTGTTGTGGATCTGACTGCGGGAGAACTTGGGACAAGAGGCACTCCAGAGTTGAGGGCACAGGAAGCGAAACATGCTTCTGAAATCATGCAGTTATCTCATCGCTCATGCTTGCATCTGGCAGATGGTTTTTTTGAAGACAACCAACAATCTATGCATGCGATCATACGAGCTATTCGTACGCATCAACCGTCCATAGTTATTGCCAATGCTACTTATGACAGGCACCCAGATCATGGAAGAGGAGGAACCATGGTTTCCAGAGCGGCTTTTTTATCTGGCTTAAGTAAAATTACAACAGAAGATCTTCCAGCATGGCGACCTCAACAACTTTATCATTACATACAAGACCGGTACATCAAACCGGATTTTGTCGTAGACATCACCAATTTTTGGGACATCAAACTGGCAGCGGTTAAAGCCTACAAAAGCCAGTTCCACGATCCTTCCAGCAAGGAGCCACAAACGTATATTTCATCGGATACCTTCTTGAAATTTGTGGAAGCCAGAGCGCTGGAATTTGGACATGCTGTAGGATTCAAGTATGGGGAAGGATTTACCGTTGAAAAAATTCCAGGTATCAAAAATCTTTTTGACTTGCAATAGCTCATTAAGAAATCAGAGATCACCTTTCTCATCAAGGTGCAAGCCTTGCGATCTCCCAGTTCACCGTGTCTTTCAGCGTATAAGCTATTCTGTCATGCAACCTGCTTTCTCTGCCTTGCCAGAATTCGATGTAGTCGGGAATCAATACATAACCTCCCCAATGTGCTGGTCTTGGAACATCGGCAGGATACAATGCCTTTACTTCAGCTAATTTTTTTTCTAGTGTTTCTCTTCCTTCAATGATTTGACTTTGTGTGGAAACCCAGGCCCCAAGCCTGCTTGAGAAGGGTCTGCTTTTGAAATAAGCATCCGATACATCAGCATCCACTTTTCTTACTTTACCTTCAATACGGACTTGTCGTTCCAACTCCGGCCAGAAAAAACACAAACTGGCGAAAGGCTGTTGTTCTAATTGATGTCCTTTGTCACTGTCGTAGTTGGTGTAAAAAACAAAACCATTTTGTTCCACACCTTTTAACAAAACGATGCGAGACGAAGGTCTTCCGGAAGGCCTCACGGTAGAGAGAGTCATGGCATTTGGCTC
Source organism: Chitinophagaceae bacterium (assembly GCA_028288365.1). GTDB lineage: Bacteria > Bacteroidota > Bacteroidia > Cytophagales > Cytophagaceae > JACMQM01. The sequence continues at coordinate 5,286 of JAQBNU010000129.1, forward strand.
ATTTACTTTAGAAGTAATGGCTTCATCAAACCAATTTTTAAATTGCAATAAAGGATCGTATTGCACATCCGATTCTCTTAATTGTTGCAACCTGTACTCTTTTCGTATGCCTGCAATGTCCATGATTCCACAGTTTCCTTTAATTTTATTTAAAGATAAAGGTTGAATGAAAAAAATACTATGATTAATAATATTTAATGAGGGAATATATGAAACTATATTTTGCCTCGAAATAAAATATGGTTTATATTGATTGCAGTAAGTAAAGGGTAGAGGAATGCTAGAAAAAGGGACCATATTGATTTCAGAGCCATATTTGGAAGATCCGAATTTTGACAGAACAGTCGTGTTGCTCTGTGAATATAATAAAGAGGAAGGTGCCATTGGTTTTATACTGAATAAGAAAACCGAATTGTTTTTGAATGATTTGGTGGAAGGTCTACAAATTCAATACAGATTCCCTGTTTACTTTGGGGGACCTGTTGCTACAGATACATTGTTCTTTGTATACCGTCGTAAAAAATCTGTGATAACGGGTTCTGTTGAAATTGGTCGGTCCTTTTATTGGGGAGGTGATTTCGATGAATTTAAGGAGCACTTGAATTTTGGCAGTCTTGAACCTAGGGATATTAAAATATTCCTGGGTTACTCGGGTTGGGCAATGGGCCAATTGGAAGAAGAATTGAAAACGAAAGCCTGGTATACTTATGACATGGACAATGACCTGGTCATAGAGTCGGACCCTGACACCATGTGGAAAGACGTGTTGCGTAGAAAGGGAGGTAAGTATAAAATGATCAGTAACTATCCAATTGATCCGAAGTTAAATTAGCATTCAGTTGCTTATTTTAGATAAATAAACGTCAATACAAAACAGGAAATCAGATGGAAAATCTGGAGATCACAGACCAGTTAAACAACGAAATTGCTCAGAGCTGGAAAGAGGAATTGGGAGAGTTGAATAAAAAGCAATTATTGGAAAAGATCAGCCATTGGAAGTTAGAAGATGACTTCACAGAATCTTCCAGTTTTCTAAAAGAAATCCGTCACAGCTTCGATGTATTAGTGGAACAGGAAAGAGCGATGGCTCTGCAAAAGTTTCTGGATGCAGGTGGAGATGAAAAAGATTTTGAGTTCAAAAAAGACGAGCTGACTTTATCATTCGATAAGGCTTTCACTAATCTTAGAGATCGCTTACAACATCATTATAAAGAACAGGATCGCAACCGTCAGCGCAGCCAGGAAGTGAAACAAGCATTGCTTGAAAAGCTTCGACAGTTGGTGGCTTCAGAAGATGGCACCAATACATTGGAAGAGTTTAAAAAAATACAGGCGGAATGGAAAGCTGCCGGTCCCGTTCCTGGTGCGGCTGCCCACGAACTCAATGCCAATTTTCACGGCTTGCTGGAAATTTTTTACAACAACAGAGCCATTTACTTCGAACTAAAAGATCTTGACCGCAAGAAAAATTCACAGCTGAAAGCAGATGTAGTCCTTCGTATCGAAGCATTGGTGCACCATAAAGATGCATTTGAAGCCCTCAGAGAATTGCGCAAGCTGCAGGAAGAATACAGAGAGATCGGTGCCGCTGTGAAAGAAGAATCAGAAGTGATACATGCCAAATACCGTGAAGCGATAGAGCAATTGCTGAAGAAGAAGGATGTGTTCATCGATGAATTAAAACACAAAAGAGAGCAGAGCCTGATCCTTAAAAGAGCTTTGTTGGAGCAATTGGGAGAGTACAAACAATATAGTTCCGGTAAGATAGACGAGTGGAAAGAAAAAACACAGGCCATATTAAAGATCCAGGAAGAATGGAAAAAAGCGGGTCCTGTTG
>JAQBNU010000019.1 GCA_028288365.1 Chitinophagaceae bacterium
GAACCAAGACAGCGTTTACCTAAAACGTATTGGCAAATTGGAACATTAGATGTGATTAGACCTCATGTCATTACCGAACAACATTCTATGTCAGGAGATGTCATCATGCCTCATGTTGTAGATGCTATTTTCGCCGTAGATATCGATGATCTTTCTAGCTTCAATAAAGCAGCAGAGGTCATTACCGAACAGGACTGTGTTAAATTTGACGCATGAAGATTGAAGAAGCAAGAGCATTGGTTTTTGGAGCAGGTTCGATCGGCGAAAGGCACATCAACAATTTGTTGCATTTGGGCTGCCCAACTATTTTTGTATTTAGACAGAGAAACTTACCACTTAGAAATATAGACGGTTCTAAAATTCAGGTCTTCACCGACCTGAAAGAAATAGAGGCACTGAATCCTAACGTGGCGTTTGTTACTAGTCCTACTGCTCAACATCTGAATCATGCATTGGAATGTGTCAACAGGGGAATTCCAGTATTAGTAGAAAAACCTTTATCACATACCTTACAGGGATTGGATAAGCTGAAGGCATCTGTGCGGCAACACCGATCTTTGTTGCAAGTAGGTTACATGATGCGTTTTCATCCCCTTCTAAAAAAAGTACATCATTATATTGCGCAGGAAACGTTTGGCAAACTGATTTATTTTAGGACCTATTGGGGAGAACATTTACCTTATTGGCATCCCTGGGAAGATTACCGTACTTCATACGCGGCGCAGAAAGCATTAGGTGGAGGAGCTGCGTTGACCCTTAGTCATGATATCGATTTGGCAAACTGGCTCACTGGTGCTTCGCTCCTTTCTTATGATACAACTTATAATACTCGTTCTTCATTAGAAGTAGATGTAGAGAGTGCGGCAGATATTAATTTGCAGTATGAGAACGGAGTGACAGGTCATGTACACCTCAACTTTTTCCAAAAAGTACCACGTAGGGAATACCAGTTTGAGTTTGAGAATGCTTCACTAAGCATTGATTTTTTTCAAGCGGAACTTCGCATTGTTAAGGAGCAAGCAACAGAAATTATAAAAATAGAAAACTTTGACCGCAACGATCTTTTTTTAGAACAGACTAAAGCGTTCTTTGGTTTGATACGAACTGTTGATCAGGCTGCGCACGCTATTCGTCAGATTGAAGAATCTGAACTCATCATAAAAATTTGTCAAAATGGAAAATAATCCAATCTCTATAAAAGATAAAGTAATCCTTGTGACAGGAGCTTTGGGGCTCATTGGTAAAGAAATATCGTATAGCTTTTTAAAACAGGGAGCGAAAGTGATATTGGCAGACCTCAACATTGAAAAAGCTTCTTTCGTGCAAGAAGAGCTCAGTGCTTTCGGTATTCTAGAGAATGAGTATTTAATTTGTAAACTGGATATTACTCAAGAAACGAGTGCTACAGAAGTAGTAGAAGCAATCATTAAAAAATTTGGGAAGCTAGATGTGTTGATTAACAATGCTGCCATTGATGCCAAATTTGACAAAGAAGGAACATCGAAAGTCAATCAAAGTCGCTTCGAAAATTATCCGATAGATTTGTTGAGAAAATCGGTAGAGGTCAATCTTACGGGAACGGTAATCATGACGCAGGCCGCTTGTCGCCAGATGTTAAAGCAGGGACATGGCAATATCATCAATGTGGCTTCCACTTATTCGGTGGTGGCACCTAATCAAAATCTGTACGATTTTGGACAAGGAACGCAAAATTTCAAACCGATAGATTACATCGCTTCGAAATCCTTTATACCCAATTATACTCGATATCTCGCCACATTTTACGCAGGAGAAAACATTCGTTGCAATGCCATTGTTCCTCATGGTATATTGAATGGACATGAAGAACCATTTTTAATTAACTTTTCTAAAATGTCTCCTCTGGGGCGCATGTGTAACCGAGAAGAATTAAATGGACCATTCACGTTTCTTGCCTCTGATGCTTCTAGTTATATGACGGGGTCTGTATTGATGGTTGATGGAGGATGGACAGCATGGTGAGGCATGGAGCGAGTTAATTCATTACGATATAACTATAAATACTTGCTTCAAATCGAAAGAAATTAATTATTAGAAATCAAATAACCTTTACATCTAATGGTAGATAAATGTATAATTTGTTCAGATACTAAAGCTCAAAAAGTAGCAGAGACTTTTCCTTCTTATAAAGTATATGTCTGTTCCAATTGCCAATTTGGTATTGTAGATCCTTTACCTACAGAGACGCAGTTAGATGAGTTATACAACAGCACGGAGTATTTTACTGAAAATATGGACTATAATTTCGATTCTATTTCTCAAGATAAAATTGATAGAATAGTTCAGATGCATAAAAACATGCACGAAGAGTTTGTCCGAAAATACCTTTCGGCAGGACAATATATATTGGAAATTGGGAGTGGAGGAGGATTTGCCTTACAGGCTTTTAAAGAGATGGGGTTAAATGTAATGGGAGTAGAGACTTCTGCTGTAGCGCAGAGATTTGCAGTGGATACGCTAAAGGTAGAAGTAGTTAAGTCTTCGTTAGAAGATTTTAAAACAGAAAAAAAATTCGATGTTGTTTTTTTAAATCATGTTTTAGAACATTTTATGGATCCCAATGAAGCCATGCGCAAAATTACTTCTTTACTAAACAAAGGAGGTTTTTTGTATGTAAGAGTTCCTGATCATGACAGCTATGACAGACGTGCATTCAAAGAAAAATGGCCTGCGTATGCGTATTTTCACATCTCTAATTTTTCGGAAAAAAGTCTTAAAGCATTATATCATAAAAACAACCTGGAAGTAGTTGAAGTAAAGAAATATATCAGTGAAAAAGTGAATGGATGGTTGCGGAAAATCATTCGATTTCTTCCTCTACAATCGTATTGGAAAAATAAGTTCAGTGGAAGAACGATTACGATAATAGGCAAAAAGAAGTAACGATATTTTTCATTGTGCTATAGTGAGTGAGTCGCAAGTCACTGGGAGATGAGCGGCTCAAACGTATGGGAAGAATGATTAATAGAAAGAAAATAAATAATAAAAATAGAAAATAATTAAAAAACGCAACCTGAAATAATATGAGGAAAACATTATCCTATCTGTATCGCAGAACTCCTTTAATCTATAAAGAAGCCAAGCAATTTTATAAAGGCGATGTGTTTAAAGCATTACAATTTGCAAGGGCCCATTTTTTGGTGAAAAAATATACCCATGCTTCTATCATTGATTTGCTACATTTGCAATTTTTCATAGAGGAACTGAGCAAAGAAGGAATAAAGGGAGACATTGTAGAATGTGGTTCCTGGAGAGGGGGCTCTTCTGCCTTGATGTGGAGAAGAGCAAACCAATTGGGCATGCACAATGACATATACATCTACGATAGTTTTGAGGGATTTCCTGATCCGGACAATGAAAGTATTGACGGTACAAAAGCACAAGGAATTAAAGATGGTAAATACGATTGGATAAAAGCAGATGTGCAGGATGTTGTGGATGTGATGACCCATTTGGGGTTATGCAATAAGCACGTTCACATTGTGAAGGGCTGGTTCAATGTAACGACTCCACATTCACCGGTACAACAAATTGCTTTATTACATTGTGACGGCGATTTGTATGAATCTACTAAATCAACATTAGATAGTTTTTACCACAAGGTGGTGAAGGGTGGCTACATCGTCAGTAACGATTACGGAGACGTATGGATAGGCGCTAAAAAAGCATTTGATGAATGTGTAGCGGCCAACTGTCCTGGTGTGCAAATTGTAAGAATACCAGGGGGAGGAGCTTATTTTAGAAAACCATAGAATATACAAATGGAATTATTAGCAATCAAAGATAAAATATACCGTGCGGTAATCGAAAAATCTCCGGGTCGCGCCGCCATGTTTATTAAAAACTGGAGACGTTATGAAGCTTGTGTAGATTATATTCTCTCCGTGGCGAAACCCTCTTCGAGTGTTACGGTATTGGATTATGGTTGTGGCCATCCTTTCGTGTCCAGAATATTGATTGATTTGGGCTATCGTGTCATTCCTTATGAACCCTATGCAGGAGAAGAAGAATTTCATACGGCAGAATTATTAGGCATCAGAGAGCTGTATAAAACAACCTTGCAGGAAGGAGAGCAATACGATGTGGTATTGATGATTGATGTCATTGAACATTTATCCATCATTAAACCCATCATGTTGGATGTGAACAGCAAAACAAAAACAGGAGGCTTGCTATTTATATCTACACCCAATGTCTTGCGCATTGAAATGTGGTTGTCTTTTGTATTGAGGCAGACCGGGCATCCTCAACCCTTAAATAAATTTCTAAATGGTGATAATAATTATTCCAATCATCAAAGAGAATTTACCATGGGAGAATTAAAACAAACACTGCAGCACTTCGGCTACAATGTGATCAAAGCCTCTTGCCGCGTGACATCTCCCACTCATGCAGAACTGGTGCAATACCATTCCTTTTCAGGAGTGAAAATTCCTACCCTCTCCTTTAAAAAGAAAATGCTCAATAGTGTATACGATTTGTTCAGAGTCGTAGCGCCGTCTAAGTTCTCCAATAATTTATTGATGGTAGGCAAGAAAATCAGATAGATTAAAAAGTTGTGATAAAAAAAATAAAATTATTTCTCTCCGATGTAGATGGTGTCATGACAGATGCTGGTATGTATTATACAGAAAGTGGAGATGAATTTAAAAAATTCAATACCCACGATGGCATGGGTTTCCGATTGCTTCGTGAGGCGGGTATAAAAACGGGCATTATTACGACAGAGCAAACTAAAATAGTAGAACGTCGTGCTGAAAAACTGAAAGTGGATTACCTGTATCAAGGAAAAAGAGATGGAGGCAAGTTAGTCGCAGCAGAGGAAATATGTAAACAGGAAGGGATTGAGTGGGATGAAGTGGCCTATATTGGAGATGATATCAATTGCTATGACCTGCTCACGAGAGTGGGATTAGCCGCTTGTCCTGCTAATGCCACGGATAAAATAAAGGCCATACCGGGGATTATACAATTGTCCAAATCAGGCGGAGACGGTGCTGTAAGAGAATTTATAGATCATTATGTGCTTCACCAAGTCCCCTAATAAAAAGACGAACGAATTTCATTGATTGAAGAGCTGGCTTTTGCTAAATTGTAAAGCGCTCTCATATTGTAAAACAGTATAAGGCCCATAGATCATGATCAATGTGACGAAACCCTTTCTTCCTCCTCTTAGCGAATATCAAGCCTATGTCTCTGGCATATGGGATAGAAATTGGCTGACCAATAATGGTCCTTTAGTGAATGAGCTAGAGTTACAGTTAAAGATATATTTGAAGGTAGAGCATTTGTTGTATGTTTCTAATGGTACCATCGCCATACAGCTTGCTATAAAAGCTCTTGGACTGCAAGGTGAAATCATTACAACGCCATTTTCTTATGTGGCCACGACCAGTAGCATCGTTTGGGAAGGCTGTAAACCGGTGTATGTAGATATCGATCCCCATACACTGAACATTGATCCAACTAAAATAGAAGCAGCTATCACCCCTCAAACTTCAGGCATATTGGCGACTCATGTTTACGGTAACCCCTGTGACATCGATGCCATTCAGGCCATAGCAGACAAGCATGGGCTTAAAGTAATTTATGATGCGGCTCATTGTTTTGGTACACAATACAAAGGGAAATCAGTCTTTGAATACGGTGACATCACAACCACTAGTTTTCATGCGACTAAACTTTTTCATACAACAGAAGGAGGAGCAGTATTTACACGCTCTGCGGAGTTGACGAAGCAATTGGCCTATCTAAGAAATTTCGGACACAATGGTCCTGAACATTTTGAAACACTAGGCATCAATGCAAAAAATTCAGAGTTCCACGCAGCCATGGGGTTATGCAATCTCAACTATATTGATGCGATTCTGACGTCCAGAAAAAGACAATTTGAATTGTATACAAAATGGCTAAAAGATAAAGCTGTTCTTTTACCTGAGATAAATGATAAAGCCTTATTCAATCATGCGTATTTTCCTATTGTCTTTGAAAACGAAGAGACCTTATTGAAAACGCAGCGAATGTTAAATGATAACTGGATCTATCCGCGCAGGTATTTTTACCCGACGTTAAATTCATTGCCTTACCTGGAATATACAGAGTTGCCAATTGCGGAGTCAATCAGTAAACGGGTGCTGTGCCTACCCATGTTTCATGAACTTTCCAATGAAGAAATCGAAATGATAGTACGTATTATTATCAGAAGCTTAAACTTTTAAAAATGAATACATTTAATATTGGTGTGACAGGTGTTGGTGGCGGTGTTGGTCAGGGTGTGATAAAATCATTGTACGATTCTGGATACAATGTGATAGGACTGGATGGAGAATTACTCGGGGCAGGCCTATATAGTGTGTCCAAGTCTTACCTTATTCCTTATGCTAAGTCACCGGATTTTATTCCAACCTTATTGGATATTTGTCATAAAGAAAAGATAGCCTTGTTGTTCCCAGGTTTGGATGCTGAGCTGGAACCTTTGTCTAAGCACAGAAAAGATTTTGCAGCGATAGGCACAACTGTTATCGTTAGTGATCAGCAGGTCATCACGATCTCCGACGATAAATTGCAAACGTTCGAACAGCTTACACCGTTAGGCATAAAAGTTCCTTTTACAGTAGCGTTGGATACATTTGATGTGACCCAAAATAAGATTGTGTTTCCTGTCATCATCAAACAGCAAGTAGGCGGAGCCCGATCTAAAAATGTTTTTCTTATCAAAACAGAAAAAGAGTTTGATAAAACAGTCAGTAGCATTGACAAGAAAAGCGATTATATCCTTCAGGAATACATAGAAGGGGATGAATATACTTGCGGCACAGTAAATTTGGATGGAGTGTGCAAAGGTGTAATTGTCATGCGTAGAATTTTAAGAGACGGCGATACCTATAAATGTTTCACGGAGCATAATTCTGTGATAGAAGAAACGGTAAGAAAAATAGTAACGGCCATCAAACCATTTGGAGCTTGCAATGTTCAGTTGCGTCTGAAAGATAATATTCCGTATGTGTTTGAAATCAATGCACGTTGTTCTGGAACGACTGCAGCTCGAACGCTTTGTGGATTTAATGAACCTAAAATGATTGCTGATTATATTTTGAAAGGAATAGAACCAATTTATGATATCAAAATTCAAACTGTATTAAGATATTGGAAAGAATTGGTTGTTGAAAATGAAGAAATTAATCAACTGAAAGGAAACAAATTTACAGAAAACAAGCATCGTTTATCTTTATGATTCTTTTTACTGGTTCAGGTTTTTTAGCGACGGAATATAAAAAAAAATATCCCTGTCAGATCATATCGGCTAGATTTCTAACAGACATAGAACTAGAATCAGTAATTGAAAAATCGGATGTCATCATACACAATGCGGCGGATGTCAATTGTGTGGATTTTGATCAATGTATTCAAGATAATTTTTTATTCACTAAGCGAGTATTAGACTTGGCAAGTCGAGTTAACCCAACCATCAGATTCATATTTATAAGTTCCATGAGCATTTTGGAAACGACGGATTCATATAAAGATATTAATTCAATGTCGTTGTATGCATTCTCTAAATACTTAAGCGAAATTTTTTGTTTAAAACATCCTTATCACAATAATATTGTTAGTGTTAGATTCTCTACTATTTTTTATAAAAACCATCAAAAAGATGGTTTGTCAAAATTAATACGAGATGCTTTTTTCTATAAAAAAGTCACTATTTATAATGAAGGAATTTCAAAAAGAGATTTCATTCCAATTAATATAGCAGTTGAGTATTTGCAAAAAATAATTGCGAATAAAAAAATAAAAGGCCGGGTAAATATTGTTTCTGGCCATCCCCAAAGTTTTATAGAATTGGTGGAAGTTTTAAAAAAGAAACTAGCATTTGAAATCGAGAATGTTAAGATGGAAGGAATGCTCGATATACTTTCTGACTTTTCGAAAGAGAGTATTAATGCTTTAGGGCAAATAGATTTTGATATAGAAAGAGAGATGAATAGTTACCTTGATCAATTAGGAGATGAGGGTATTAGTATATAGCGATGTACATGGTAACTTGCCCGCTTTTGAGTCGATCCTTAAAGAGGCTGGCAATTGCGACTTATACGTGTGTTTGGGCGATTTGGTCAATTATGGCCCATGGAGTAATGAATGTGTTGACCTGGCAATATCTCTCCCTAATAGTATCATTCTTTCCGGCAATCATGAAGAAGCTTTTATAAAAGGAAGTTACCCGGGTGACAATAAACTTGTCCAGGATTTTTTTGACATATGTATAAAAGACTTTGATAGAAAAAAAGAGATTGAGAAATTTATAGATCAATATACGTTAGGTGATTTCGTTTGCAGGCATACCATATTGAATCAATACATTTATCCAGATACTCATGTGAGTCTGGATGATAATTATTTAATTGGACATTCTCATCATCAATTTGAATATCACAATAAGGGCTTTACTTTATACAATTGTGGTAGTGTAGGCCAAAACAGAAAGGTCATTAATGTTGCAAATTATATTATATATGATCTTGAAAAAAATAAAATTCATCTGAAGTCTACTGTTTATCCTTTCGATAAACTGATTAAGGAAATGAGAGATAAAAAATATCCCTTAGAGTGTTTAAATTATTATTTGCAAAAAGGAAAACAATAATTATGAACAAAGGTGAAAATGTTGAAGTCATAGATTCTGCGATTGATGAAACGGCTAATTTGGGAGGATGCAGTACCATTATTCACTCCAATCTAGGAGAGATGTGTATAGTTGGTAAATTTTCTAAAGTAGCTTATTCATCTATGGGACCATTGTCCTACATATCAGATTACAGCGTAGTTATTAATTCTGTCATTGGTAAATTTTCCTCGATTTCATGGGGTGTTACAATTGGTCCTGAAGAGCATGATTATAAACGACTAACTAATCATAGTTTTTTATATTCCTTAAAAGCCTTTACTCTCACACCTCATAAACACTATAGCCCTTTCGAGAAAGAGTGTATTATTGGTAATGATGTTTGGATAGGATGTAACAGCACCATCTTAAGAGGAGTGACCATAGGGGATGGAGCAGTCGTTGGCGCTAATTCTTTGGTGAATAAAAATGTAGAGCCCTATACGATCGTAGTAGGTTCACCCGCAAAAGTAATTAAGCACCGATTTACAAGTGAGATCATAACAGCCTTGCTCGAATTGAAATGGTGGGATATTCCTGTTTCGGTAATTTCCGAACATACAGAATTATTTGCTGCCGAGCCTACCATGGAAATCATAGAGACTCTTAAGAAACTGAAGTCAACTGTCATAAATAAAAATCAGTAAAACAGCAGAGACTTTTCACTTTGCAAAAGTTAGGACTACTTTGAAGGTTAATAATACATACAAAAATTAAAAAATTAGAATGCGCGTTGGTAAAAATCCATACAAAGGTATAAACGGAGAAGGGAAAGCTTATGTAGGTAAAAAGGTCACGGTAGCGATGCTGACCTTCATCCCTAATTTTTTAGGCTATTACCGTGAGCGTTTTGATTTGTTAAAGTTATCCATTGAAAGCCTGATCAAACATACTGATTCAGCCTTAGCTGATATATTGGTATTGGACAACGGGAGTTGTACAGAAGTGAGAGCGTATTTACAACATTTGCATGATCAGGGGAATATTGTTTTTTATGTTCAAAGCAAGTATAACCTGGGATATAACGGAGGTTTAAATTGGATATACTCCGCCTGTCAAAGCCCCTACCTCTCGTACTCAGACGATGATGTTTTTTTTCATCCGGGCTGGTTGGAAAAGGCAATGGAAGTGCATGAAAACTTCCCTTCCATTGGCATGGTATCCTGTGGCCCAAGTAAACTAAAGTTGTCAGAGCATCATGAGTACTCTAAAGCATTAGCTGAAAAATATCCTGATTTGGTCACATCGAAACGTAGTCCGGAAAGTTGGAAGGAAGAATGGGATCAACTTTTTCTAAAAAGTGTGGGTAGTGATATTTCCGAATTCCCTAAACTTAATGAGTTGGAGATCCCCGTATTAGAATCCAACCAGGTATGTTGTTTTCCGGTGTCTACACATTTTCATTACGTGTTGTCTAGAGAAGCGATAGAGCTGTTGTATCCCTTTCCTGTCGGTGATTTGATGAGTAGCAACATTAAAAATCCTGAATTTAACATGTTGTTGGTTTTTGATAAAGTGTTAGATGATGGGGGCTTGGCTAAGGTCACCACTTGCGGCATGTATACAGAACACCTTGGTAATGTATGGTCGGAAAGAGCGCAGTTGTTAAAAGAACAATACCAACTTCATTTCGAGATCAGTGCGAAAGAAATTCACGTAAAAGCCAGCAGCACGTGGATGCAAAGAATAGCTTTTAAATTCATGAATATACCGGTGATTGGTAAAATACCTTATCGCATTTACGAAGCGATGTTTGATTTGATCAATGCAAAAAATCAGTTTGATAGAAATAAGTCAACCAAGTAGCTATAGACAAGAATTGCACTTATGCTTTTTAACTCCCTTCATTTTGCTGTTTTTTTACCCATAGTGTTTTTACTCTATTGGTTTGTGGTAAACAAACAGTTGAAACAGCAAAATATATTGCTTCTTTTGGCGAGTTATTTTTTTTATGCCTGTTGGGATTATCGCTTTTTGTTTTTGCTGGTATTCTCTACGTTATTGGATTATTACACCGGACTTAAAATGTACGAAGCGACAACTGAAAAAAAGAAAAAGGTTTGGTTTTGGCTCAGTATTTCAGTCAACCTAGGTTTTTTAGGTGTCTTCAAATACTATGACTTTTTTTCTCAATCATTTGCCGAAGCTTTGTCTAGACTCGGTGTAGACGTGCATCCCTGGACGCTGAATATCATATTGCCGGTAGGTATTTCCTTCTATACTTTTCATGGGTTATCGTATGTGATAGATATTTATAAAAATAGAATAAAACCAGTGAGGGACTTCGTCGAATATTCAGTCTTTGTGAGTTTTTTTCCTTTGCTTGTTGCCGGTCCGATCGAACGCGCGACACATTTGTTACCCCAAATACAAAGTAAAAGAACGTTCGACTATGTCAAAGCGGTAGATGGATTGAGACAGATTGTATGGGGACTTTTCAAGAAAGTAGTCATCGCGGATAATTGTGCAGAATATGCCAATAAGATTTTCAATGATTCCTCTGCGTATTCAGGTAGCACACATGTGTTGGGCGCCTTGTTTTTTGCCTTTCAGATTTATTGTGATTTCTCAGGGTATTCTGATATTGCTTTAGGGACAGCTAGATTGTTTGGGATAGAATTGTTGAGAAATTTTGCTTTCCCTTATTTCTCCAGAGACATAGCAGAGTTCTGGAGACGTTGGCACATCTCTTTATCAAGCTGGTTTAAAGATTACGTATACATACCGCTCGGAGGGAGCAACGGTGGGACAGCATTGAAAATCAGAAATACGTTTGTTATATTTTTGGTCAGTGGCTTTTGGCATGGTGCTAACTGGACCTTTATTGTGTGGGGAGCATTGAACGCTATTTATTTTTTACCTTTGTTGTTGTTGAATAAAAATCGTAAAAATATAGAAACGGTTGCACAAGGGAAATACTTACCGACCTTTCATGAGTTCATCAGCATGACATTGACTTTTGGTTTGGTTACCTTTGCCTGGATTTTTTTCCGTGCAGAGAATTTATCACATGCGTTAGCTTATATTTCAGAAATGGTTTCGCCTTCTTTGTTTACTATTCCTCAAGTACACCCAATGGCTTTTATCTTTTTTGTAGTCGTGTTTGTATTGATCGAGTGGATGGGCAGAGAACAACAATATGCAATCGCCAACATAGACGCCAAATGTCCTAAAGCGTTGAGGTGGGCATTCTATTACAGTATGGTCTTCGCTATTTTTTATTTTGCAGGCTCAGAACAACAGTTTATCTATTTTCAGTTTTAAGGATGAAGAAGTTTTTAGTATACCTTGGCTTCTTTGTTTTACCTATCATTGTATTGGGTGTGGTACTGGAAGTCTTGCTGAGAAATATCCCTAACGATTATACCTATAAGGATCATTACTTAACTCGTCAAGCGGTAGGTGTAGAAGTATTGTTCTTAGGGAGCTCACATGCCTATTACGGTATAAATCCTGTGTACATTCAGCGGCCAGCTTTCAATGCCAGTTATATTTCTCAATCCTTAAATTATGATGAGGCCATTTTAAAAAAATATGGATCTCAACTTCCTTCATTAAAGTATATAGTCGTTCCTATTTCTTATTTCACATTATTTACTACCATAGAAAACAACAGCGAATCCTGGAGAGTTAAAAATTACGTGATGTATTGTGGTATGAAGACTTCCAGGAGTTGGATGGATCATTCCGAACTATTCAGTAATACATTAAAAGTGAATATCCAACGCATACAATCTTATTATATTCAGCACAAAGAAAATAGATCTTGTTCCGATTTAGGATGGGGGATGGATTACAACTCCAGCATCAAAAATAATTTGGAAGAAAGTGGAACATTTGCAGCGGAAAGGCATACTGTGATGGATACAGCTTGCTATAGGCAAAATAGAAACAGCTTACATTCCATTCTGACGTATGCCGAACAGCGAAATATCAAAGTGATACTTTATACTTTACCGGCTTACCGATCTTATGTCGAAAAGCTAAATAAAGAACAGCTGGCGACAACGATTGAAACAGCGAAACAATTTGCTCATGACTATAAAAATGTGGAGTATGTCAATTTCATGAATAACCCTTCATTTCAGCAAAGAGACTTTTTTGATGCCGATCATCTGAATGAAATCGGTGCAGAAAAACTGACGAGAAAGATTGATAGCTTAATTAATAAAATGTAGCTAAATTCAAGCTGTATTAGCTATTTTAGTGCAAATCAAGGTGTTCCTTAATTCATGAATAGCATTCACGAGAGTCCAAAAGGAATTGTTTATCATGCGAAAAAAAATAGGGGTATTGGCGCAATACCTTAATACGAGACACGACATCAGAGAATTTATCGAACATCTTGGACAGAAGCATGAGGTAGTGATTTATGTTCGTAAAAACGATGTTTCTTTTACCACTGGTTTAGCATCTCATGTGGAAGTACGTATGATCGAAGCTCAGGTCTATAAAAACGTATGGAACAATATCTTGCTTCTTTTGTATAGAGTTTTTGGTGTGCTGCCTAAAAGCAAGCATAACTATTTCATCACGGAGTATTTTAAGTTGAACAATGCGAAGTTAAGCCGTTTTGTAAGGATTAAAGAATCATTGTTATTGAACCTGAGCATGTGGGTTCCGAGATGGATCAGCTACGACTCTTTCCTTAAGAAATTAAATTACAGATCCGATACACACATTTCAGACATTGATGAGTTTTTGTGTTTCACACAAATTTATGACGATTTGTTTTTTGCTCATTTATTGGACAGCGGTAAAAAAGTGACCGTGTACGTTTACAGTTGGGATCATCCCTGTAAGATGAAAACATTTTCCAAAAGAGTAAACGAATACTTGGTTTGGAACGCGGGATTAAAAGAAGATCTAATCTCCTTGCAGAGTATAGATGCTCGACAGATCAGTATATTGGGATCTACGCAGTTGACTTATATTTATGATTTCCTGAAAGGCCAAGAACGACCATCGTATTATGCGTTTGACTATTTGTATTTTGCCTGTGCCACAGGTTATCCCAAACTAGTCAGACAAGAAGTTTCAATCATTGTACAAACTGCACAGTACTTAGCAAAGAATTATCCTGACCTCAAACTGGTGGTCAGAACGTATCCTTTTTTTGGTGCAGAAGATTCATATGCACCATTGATGACGCTCGCCAATGTCATCATTGACGATTACAAGTCAAGATTTAAAAGTCCTCAAGATGCCTTACTGATCATTCAGGATAAATTAGTCAAGATGAGTCATGCGAAAGGAGTAATTCATTTTGGAACAACCTTTGGTTTGGAGGCCTCTTATTTTAATGCCCCGGTGATTCTGGCCGATGTAGTGAATCAATATAAAGAACTGCATCAGTTTGTGCATCAATATCAAAACGATAAATACTTAAATTTAAAGTATAAAAATATACCCAAAGATTGGACATCATATGAACAGTCCATCGCTGGTGTAATTGCCAATCATGCTGACATGAAATTATATAACGAAACGGTAGCTTCTACTACTGTATTGTATTCCTTAAACGACTTGGTTGAAAGAGTGTAATTATGACCTTGGTACTAGACGTAACCCCTACAAATATCATTGAAAGAATATCAAGCAAGGTTCGGAGAACTTGGCGTGATGTTCAAAGAAATAATTTGCGAAAAAAAATAGTAAGTTTACCTCCTTCGCCTGTACCGAAGGATTCTCAAGCCTTTAGCTTACACATGTTGTTGTGCAGAAGAGACCTGGAGATGGGCATTTGTGCAGCGAAATCATTTATTCTGGCTTCAGGTCAACCCTATGTCTTTACTTTTCACGACGATGGAAGTTTAATACCTTCTGATAAAGCGTTATTGTTTTTTCATTTTCCCCAATGCATCGTCATTGACTACGATGATAGCTTAAAGAAAGCCAAGGATTATTTTGGAGAGCAATCTGAGATTTATAAAATGAGACTCAAAGGAGTCATGATGTTGAAATTGATAGACATCAAATTGTTTTCGGATAAAAAGAAAGCCATTCTGATCGATTCTGACATTTTGTTTTTCGACTATCCTAAAGAAATTTTCACAGCGGTAAATGATCCTTCTTCCCCAAATTGTTTCAATAGAGATATAGAGACCGCTTACATGACTGATCAAGTGATACTGGAGCGTATCTGTGGCCAATCTTTACCCGAAAGAATCAACGCGGGTTTGTCGGTGTTGAATACTGATTCTATCAATTTTGAATTGCTGGAAAAATGGCTTTGTGACATCAGAGATCAGCAAATACCCATTATTATACACCGGATTGAACAGAGTTTAATCGCTATGTTGAGTGTATGCTCCGTTTACAAAACGGTTTGTTTACCTGTTGCCTATGACGTGTCCTTCTTCAAAGATGTACATGCATCTATTTGTAAACATTACGTTGGCCGCATTCGGCATGGTTTTGAAATGGAAGGATTGAAATATGTGTTGACGGAAAGAAATTTTGTACAGAACTGGGTGACATTTATACAAGACCAAGGAAAGTAAAATGGCAGGAACATTTCATGCAGTAAAATGGCTTTTCTTCCGAAATGCTTCAAGACAGGTAACCGCATTTGTGTTTACGTTGTTCATGTCCAGAATACTCAGCGTAGATGATTTTGGTATGGTGGGCATTATTTATGTGTTCATTGAGTTGTCGAATTTATTCATGGATATGGGGCTTGGTGGGGCACTCATCCAAAAGAGAGAGATACAGGAGGAAGATTACTCCACCGTATTTTACATGAATGTGGTATTTGGTGCATTGCTCACATTGATTTTTTATATGAGTGCCGGTTTCTTTGCCCACTTTTTTAAAATACCCATGCTGGAAGACATCACCAAAGTGCTTTCCGTTATTTTCATTATTAATTCATTGACTATTGTTCAAAGTACACGGCAAACCAAAGAGATCAACTTTTCTTTTAAGACAAAGGTCTCGTTCATCAGTGATCTTATAGGCAGTGCTGTAGCATTGTCCATGGCGCTATACGGATTTGGAGTATGGAGTTTGGTGTTTAAAGGAATCGTTGCTTCAGTTGTCATGGCAGCGTCTTACTGGGTATTGATCCGCTGGCGACCGCTGTGGTATTTTAATATAAAGCGACTGAAGTCACTTTGGGGATTCGGTTTTAAGATGTTTATATCCAACGTTATTGAAATTATCTATGCCCGCATGGATATCGTATTGCTTGGAAAGCTTTCAACACCTGCACAACTAGGTTTATATTTCAGAGCAAAATCTTTAAATGAATTGGCGACACGGTACACGGTAGGTTCTGTTTCCGGTGCTTTCTATCCTTTGTTGTGCAAAGTAAATCATGACCTTGCGCTATTCAGAAATACCGTGTTGAAATATTACCGCATCGTATCGTTCGGAATATTTCCAATGATTGGTATACTTTATTTTGTTGCAGATGAATTGCTCGTGTTTTTGTACTCCGATAAGTGGATAGGAGCCTCTCATTATTTTCAAATATTAGCCATCGTTGGACCTGTTTATCCTTTGAGTCTTATCGTTGTCAATGCCATCAGTGCAAGAGGTAATGCCTCTTTGTTTTTAAGATTAGAAATCATTAAAAAAATCATTCTTACCATCGCTATTCCTATAGGGATCATTTATGGCTTTTACTTCTATTTATACACGTACGTATTGCTTTGTTATATCTGTTTGGGATTGAATATACTTTATCTTCACAAAGATTGTCCTCCTATCACCATTCCTGATCAATTGAAAAATACCATTCCTTATTTGATGTATATGTTGATGGCGTTGCTTCCTGTTATGCTGATGGCTTATTTGTTTCATATTCCAGGTTATGTGAAGTTATTTGTTTTGCCAGGTGTGGTATTGGTTCTCTATTGGTATTTGAATAAATTAGTCAAATCGCCTGCACATGCAGACATTAAAATATTTTTAGCAGAAAAGAAATGGTTGCCTTTGAGATGGCAGGCCATTGTCTGACTATAAAATGAAAAAGCATAGAACATGACGGGACAACAACAGGATATAAAAGTAAGTGTGTGCATGATTACCTATAATCATGAGGCTTATATAGAACAAGCCATTGAATCCATCATGATGCAACAAACGTCTTTTCGCTATGAGCTGGTCATAGGAGAAGATTGTTCGAAAGACAATACGCGTGAAATTTGTTTGCGGATGAAGGATAAGTATCCCGAACGTATTCAACTATTGTCTGAAACAGAAAATAAAGGTGCAGTACAAAATGTATTGGCTGTTTGGCGTGCCTGCGCAGGTAAATACATAGCCATGTGCGAAGGCGATGATTATTGGATAGATTCCTTAAAATTGCAAAAGCAATTTGATGTACTGGAAAAAGATTCAGAGGTATCCATGGTCTTTCATAATGTGTGGATGTATTACCAAGACAAAGATACGAAGGTCATCTTCGGTCAATACAGCAAGGATACCTACACGTTTGCAGATATAGTAGGTAAGTGGTTGATCTCAACACCAAGTGTCATGTATCGTAATCAGCTTCTTTTTCCTGACTGGTACAATTCGATTTTTTATGGAGACATCATTCTGTTTTTGATGAACGCGCAATTAGGGAAAGTATTTTATTTGGATGAAACCATGGCTGTATACAGGGTGCACGGAACCAGTGCGACGAATAGTATATCAGCGGAAGGAAATTTTAAAAAGCTGATCAATGACTATTCCTTCATGCTTTCCTCTTTTAAGGCACCTTACAAGAAATACATAAGGAGAGAGCTAGGGCAATTGCATTATCGATTGGCTCGCACACAACTGAAAGACAATAAAAGAAAGGAAGCTCGCCTTCATCTTGTTCAATATTTCAAACATACATTGAGAGTTGGAGATTACATACCATTTTCGATCCTTAAAACGTACTTGTCCTTAATAGTGAAACAAGGTGATCAATGAATAGGGAGTCAAAAATAACAGTCGTCATTGCTTTGTTTAATAAGGCTGCCTATGTTGAAAAATGCATAGCGTCTGTGCTTGCTCAATCCATGGGGTCCTTTTCATTGATCGTAGTGGATGATGGTTCTTCTGATGGAAGCCCAAAGCTCGTCGAACAGTTTAATGACGAGCGTCTTCAATTGATTTCAATCAACAACTCTGGGCCTGGAGTAGCACGTAACATAGGACTAAAGAGAAGCGATACGGAATATATTGCCTTTCTGGATGCAGACGATCATTGGCATATTGATTTTTTAAAAACGGCACTCCATGCATTAGAGCGGCATCCAGCATGTGATCTTTGGCTTTGTGGTGCATCCTGGGAACCTTTGGGAGAAAGAAGAGAACCTTGTCTGACTCGGGAAAAGAAAACGTATCAGGATGGACCGTGGAATTTAGAAACGAATTATACGGCGGAAGAAACTTACGAAGCACTCAATCTCTTTGCTACCGGTGCAGTAGTGGCTAAGACATCCGTTATAAAAAAATACAAGGGGTATTTTGATAGAAAGAGATGTACTTCTGGAGAAGATGGGTACCTGTGGTTACAAGTCATGTACAATCACCAGATCTATAGAGAAAGATCGCTATTGCTATTTATTAATACAACAGGTTCAGACCTGGGTATAGGAAGACGCTCATTGAAACCTATTCCTCCCTGGTTGCTCTATCCTCAACCCATTATCGCACAATGTCCGTCTGTTTATAGAAAATCATTACACTCTTTTTTTGAGCTCACTGCTTTTATGGCCTTTAGGCGAGAAGTATACCAAGGGAAATTAGTTCATGGATTGAGGCTGTGGTGGCATTATCCAGGGCTTTCAAAATATAGAGCGAATTATGCACTGATAGCGTATGCGCTTTTGTGGTATCCATTCAAACATTATGTCAGGCTATTTTTAAAAAGAAATAAATGAATTCTCGACCACGATTAGCGATTATCGGTGCAGGTGCACTGACTGAAGGCATTTATCTGCCAGTACTCAAAGAGAGTCAATTATTTGATGTGGCATGCTTGGTTGATATCAATACTGCGCAAGCTTCCAGACTGGCTGAGCAGTATCATATTCCAAGAGTACTTCACAATGTCCATGATATTCATCGAGAAGAAATTGATGCAGCGCTGATTGTACTTCCTAATTTTTTACATGCTTCGGTGACGATGGACTTACTCGAAAAAGGAATTCATGTGTTGGTTGAAAAACCAATGGCCAATAGCAGTCAGGAGTGTGAACGTATGAATGCCAAAGCGCAGGAAAAGGGAGTGAAACTGGCGGTAGGATTGGTAAGAAGATTTTACCCCACAACGATATTTCTAAAAGAAGCTATTGAACATCATTTCTTTGGAAAATTAATCAGCTTTGATTTTGAAGAAGGACATGTGTTTGAATGGAAATTGCAGTCCGATTATTTGTTGTCAAAAGAAAAAGCAGGTGGAGGAGTATTGATGGATACAGGTGTTCACATGCTGGATCAGCTTATTTATTGCATGGGTGTGCCGGAAACAATCACTTATTACGACGACAACAAAGGAGGAGTAGAGGCAGATTGTCGGTTAGAAGTAACCATGGCTGGAAATGTGAAAGGCAAGGTTGCATTCAGCAGGATTCGTAAGATGAGAAACAGTATGATTTTGCAATTTCAATACGGTAGAATCGAAGTAGGATTAAATGCTCATTCGGAGCTAATGGTTCATTTTTCCAATGGGATAGAAATCCGCAATCCTTTATTACAACATGGTAAAGTGATGACAACAAAAGGCGCCTTCATCGCTCAACTAAATGATTTTGTAACAGCCATCGTAAGTGATACTCCTTGTAAAGTCAGTGGAGAGGAAGGAATTGTTTCTGTAAAAATTCTTGAGCAATGTTATGCTCATCGAAAATCTATTCACGCTATTCAACCTGCTTTTTAAGATGGAACAACACGTACTGGAAAAGTTCAACGGTAAAACAATCCTCATCACCGGAGCCACTGGATTTGTAGGAGGGCGCTTGCTTGAAATACTTGCTGAAAATACTTCTGCCAAGGTCAAAGTACTGGTAAGAGATTATGGCAAAGCCATGAGGTTAGGGCGGTATAATGTAGAAATGATTAAAGGGGACATCAACGAAACAGAAGTAATCGAGCATGCCGTTCTGCATTGTGATTATGTATTTCATTGTGCCTATGGCAACAAAGGGAATGATGAAACCAGACGTCAAGTCAATGTAGACGCTACGGTTGCTTTGCTGAATGCTTCACGATCTGCAGGAGTAACTTCGTTTGTGTTTTTAAGTACCATGAGTGTTTACGGTATTGAAAACAGGGAATGGCTCACGGAAGAGGTTCAGGAACGTCCTGACGCGACAGATTTATACGCAGTAAATAAACTTGAAGCAGAAAGATTGGTGTTAGACTTTGCTCAAAAAAATGCGTTTCATGCTACAGTGTTGCAACCTACCGCTGTTTATGGTCCATGGGCTCCTTCTTTTATCATGAGGCCTTTGATGAACATGCAAAATTATAAGTTTCCATTGATTGAAAATGGTGAAGGAGTTTGTAATGCTGTATACATCGATGACCTATGCCAGGCGATGCTTAAAGCCGTTTTGACACCTATTGCTTTGGGAAAAAAATATTTGATCAATGGACCGGACCAATTCAGTTGGAAGGATTTTTATACAGATTTGTCCACCTTTCTTCCAGGAACAGAACTGATCAATGTGAACCAATTAGAAATGGCTAAAATATATGATTCGGCGAAGCGTAAGAAACCAATTTTGAAAAGTCTTATTGGATTATTTAAAATCAATAAAGAAGCAGTAAGAGAATTGTTGCAATATCATTTCTTCGCGCAGCTTGCGACATGGTTATATAAATACTTACCTGTTTCTGTGATCAGAAAAATTCAACCATTAAACCCTACAAAGAATAGTGACTCTATTAAGAAAGTAAAAAAAGTAGTGTTGCCGATGGATCAAGCGTCTATCACTTTTTATACCAATAAAACTAAAATAGACCATCGTAAAGCCATTACAGAATTGGGATATAGTCCTGAATTTGACAGAATAAAAGGAATGGAAATAGTGGAGACATGGACGAAATGGTATTATTTGAATTAGTATAAAGTTTTGCATCTGTTTCTATCGATTTTATAACACATCTAACATAAGACAATGCTTATAATATATTTATATTTGCAAACTGATTCCAATTATTTAGCGTAAGTAGAAGAACATTGATTTGTATTAAAATTCATTTATATGAAAAAGTTTTATTCCCTTTTTATTTTATCATTACTTCTAATACTCACTGTATGTGTAAGTAAATCATTCGGCGCCGCTCCCACTGTTGCTGCCTCCAATCTTTCTTATACCAATGTATTGGGTGATCGAATGACAGTTAATTGGACCAGTGGAAATGGTGCATCGAGAATAGTTGTTGCCTCTACAAGTCCCGTAACATTCACTCCGGTAAATGGAGTTAGTTACGCTTCCTACCAATCCTTAGGATCTGGCCAGGTATTGGTATACAAAGGTTCAGCAAGTACCTTTACTTTCTCCACGATGGGGTCTGGAAATCTTTCATTGGGAACTACTTATTATATCAGAATTTTTGAACTCAACGGCTCGGGTGCAACATCCGCTTATCTAACTTCTTCTTTTCTATCGGGTAGTCAAGCTACGCTGTCAATGGCAACAGAACCGACTATCGCGGTAGCTAATCCATATCTCAATTTTAAATATGAAGAACCATATGGTGGATCTACCAGACAAAAACTAGGTATTTCATGGAATGTAGGCAATGGAGCAAAGACAATGATCATCGCTCGTGCCGGTAGCCCAGTAGATCCTACTGTATTTCCTGTCGATGGCGCGACTACCGTACAATGGCAGAGCTTAGCCAATGGTCATTTTGTTTGTTTCTATAATTCTGGAAGCTACATGGAGTTAAATAGTAATGGTTTTGGAAATCTTTCACCTGGCACCACCTATTATTTTGCCTTCCTTACTTTAAATGGAGATAAAGTAACTTCGAATTATCTCACAAGTACATATGCTACATTCTCCGCCACTACGCTCAATAATGCGCCTACCACAGGGGCCACAAATTTGACCTTTACCAATATTCAGACCAATCAAATGACACTCAATTGGACCAATGGTAATGGTACAAGCAGACTTATCATAGCCAAGCAAGGATCAGCGGTAACATCTGTTCCTGCTACGGGAACAGCTTATTCTGTAAACACTTCTTTTGGTTCGGGAGAATATGTAGTGTATAATGGAACAGGTAATAGCTATACATTAAATGGTAGCAGTCCATTTGGTGCACTTTCCCCAGGTACTTCCTATTATTTTGCCATATATGAATACACTGGTTCTGGTTCATCGTGCAGTTATTCTTCTACTGCTTTAACAGGAAATCAAGCGACTACGTCTTTTGTGGCAGAGCCAACGACAGCCTCCACTGGATTAACCTTCAGTAATATTCAGACCACTCAAATGACCTTGAACTGGACGATTGGTAACGGTGCGAATCGAATCATTATCGCAAGAGCAGGTTCTGCAGTGACGGCAGTGCCTGTTGATGGAGTTTCTTATAGCCTTAACCAATCGTTTACAGGGAGTCAAATTGTAGTGTATTCCGGTTCGGGTAACTCTTATACTTTAAATGGTTCAACGGGACTTGGTGCTCTTTCGCCAGGTACTACTTATTATTTTACCATTTTTGAATACAATGGCTCTGGGACGACGATCAATTACCTGACCAGTTCCTCTTTGTCGGGAAGTCAGGCCACTACTGCATATACTGCCGAGCCTACCGCTGCGTCTACGGGACTGACATTTACGAATGTTTTAACCAATCAAATGACGTTAAACTGGACGAGTGGAAACGGCGCGAATCGGATTGTTATAGCTAGGGCTGGATCGGCTGTTACTGCGGTACCTTCAGATGGAACGGCATATACCGTTAACCAATCATTTACAGGCAGTCAAGTTGTTGTGTATTCTGGTTCTGGTAATACCTTTACATTGAATGGTAGTACTGGTCTTGGAACCCTTTCTCCAGGTACTACCTATTACTTTGCCATATTCGAATACAATGGCAGCAGTAACACAACCAATTATTTGACCAGTTCGTTTCTGTCAGGAAGTCAAATTACCGCTTCTATTTCATCTAAACCTACCATTGCCGCTTCTGCGCTTAACTTTACCAGTGTCACAAGCAGTAGAATGACATTAAACTGGACCAATGGAAATGGCGCAGGTAGATTGGTGGTATATAGAAAAGGATCTCCGGTATCCGCCGTTCCAACGGATGGAGTAACCTATGCTAATTATAGTACTCTGTCATCCGGGCAAATTTCTGTATACAATGGCTCAGGATCTTCTTTTGTATTTGCAAACGATGGTTTTGGAGCACTGCCTGCCAGTACTACTTACTATTTTGCCATATTCGAATACAATGGAAGCGGTTCTGGTATCAGCTATTTAACCAGCACAGATCTCACCGGTTCTCAGTCGACGGCTCCACTTGGAGGCCGTATCGGAGTCGACAGTCAAGGAGACCTTGCTTATGTAGCTTATCCTAATCCGGCAACAGAAAGAATAACCTTTAATCTTCCTCCCTCTGACTTATCTTCAAGAAGTATAGTTTTGTTGAATCCTATGGGACAAGATGTATTTGAACAGTCTGTAAATGGCGATGCTGTCACATTGGAAATTCCATTAAATCAACTTAGCCATGGTATTTATTATTTGACGGTGAAATCAGATAGAGAAATCATCAGTCAGGAAAAAATTATTGTATACTAATATCAAATGGATGATATAGAAAGAGAGTAAACATCATGTTTGCTCTCTTTTTTTTTTGATATTTTTTCACCTTTCATCAAGCTTCTTTTCTTGATTGTATTTCTGTTTGCAATAGGCTATTATTGTACCTCAAAGTGTATAGCTGGATTTTATGCGTGTTATCTTTTTAAATACTTATTATAAACCTCATTTTGGAGGAATAGAAGGTACGTTGCTTTCTATGTCTAATTCGTGTAAAAAGAAAGGGATTCAACCTATCATTATAGCGAGTAATCTTGACTTAAAGCGTAATCCTATATTACCTAACGAAGATAATATTGATGGGATTGAGATACGACGGTTCCCTTCCAATAAAGTAAGTGGGCTTGGCTATTTTAAAAGTATTTTTCATCATCTAAGGGGAATACAAAAGATATGTGGCGAACTCCAATTGCAGAAAGATGACATTGTTATTGCGCGCAGTCACATGGTTTGCTTTGTTGCCTTGTTTTTAAAGGCAAAATATAAAGTCAATGTCATTTATATACCTCCCTGTATTATCAATGATTTTAACTTGCAGATGTTTTCTCGACAACAAGAGTACAAAAAAGCTTCTTATTATCACTTGAAATATTTTTACCTGAAGTATATTCAAGGTTCTGTAGAATATATTATGCAAGCCTCTGCACTTCGGTTCAGTTCTGCAAACTTGCTACCTTCTACCATGTTTAGGAATCAGTTTTTAGCACACTATCCTTTCCTTTCTAAAGAACGCTATACCATACAACCTTTTGGAGTGGATGTAGAGCGTTTTTCTCCACACAAAAACAAGAACAAGTTATACGAAGAAAGAATCAGCAAGCGAGTATTCGTTTTCTTAAATTCTTTTTCACCAAAGAAAGGAATCGTTATCGGATTGAATGCGCTATCACTTATCAAAGAATTAGATTTTCACTTATACATGATAGGTGATGGAGAATTAAGAAGCATCATAGAGCATACTATTAAAGAATTAGGATTATCAGACAAAGTCACTTTACTGGGAGCGAAAGACGATCCTGAAAATTATTTGTGGCAAGCTGATGCTTTATTTTACCCAAGTCTTTATGAATCTTTTGGAAATAGTTTAGTAGAAGGAATGTCTGCGGGACTTCCTATTTTGGGTTTTAAACATAACCCTCCTATTTCTGAATTGCCAAATGAAGAGTTGGTCATTGACGGAGTCTCAGGTTATTTAGCCAATACAACAGAGAAGGCATATGCAGAAATCTTGAAAGCTTTTATTCAACTGAGCGATCAGGAAATTATTGCTTTAAAAGAACGAACACGACAGTATGTTGTCGAAAAATTTTCTTGGGATAAATATTTGGAACAGGTGATAACCATTTGCAAATAGTGTTAGTCATGTGTCTTTTATTCTATTTCAATATGTCAATTAATCGCTATTTCTATGCGGTACTTCATTAGTTTTCCCTCTAGCCAAGCTGCCAATCCTTTTGTGGCATTGCTCAATGAGCAATTGAAATTGAAAGGCTGGCAGGAATATTCGAATGAAGACTTTTGGTTAAACCCCAAAAAAGCGTTTCAACTTAGAAAAAATGTAGCACTCATTCATTTTCATTGGCCGGAATACATTTGGAGGAGTGAAAAAAAAAGTACTGCAATCTTGAAGGCTACTGCATTTATTTTTTTTGTTTGTTTTTTAAAAATAACAGGATACAAGATTAGTTTTTCCATGCATAATCTTATTCCTCATTTTGGTAAGACGTTTCTGTCACTGGAAAAATACATGAGAAAATGGTTATTAGTACATGCCGATATTGTGGTAGGCCATTCTAACAATGTATACGCTGACATGATGCAAGTATATGGTATTGTGCCCAAACATTATATAGTAGCATTGCACGGACTATATGATTTATATTTAAAGGACTCCTACGTTAACATTGATTTAGCTCATCGGTTATCGTCCATTACGCTTCCTAAAATATATCTGTCTTGTTCTACCAATTCTTACAAAGGATCTCATCCTTTTTTGACTAAGTATAGTGAAGGTCCTCACGAAGGGCTATGTTTGGTGTTAAGTGGAGTAGTATCAGAAGAAGAATTGCGCAACCTGGAAGAAAAAAAAGTCAATTTTATTTACTATACGGAAGACGCTGGATCAACTCCTCATTTTCTGTCAGAGGCTTCTTTGGCAACGATAGTCGCAGGTTGTACTGTTGTAGCTTTGCCTTACCTTAGCATTACAACTTCAGGAGCCTATTTTCTAGCTTTGACGTTTAGAAAACCTGTATTTGCGCCTCAATTGAGTTTTTTTAAGCATACCGTTTCTGCTAAGGCCAATGGCTTTTTATACGAACAAGATTCATTAGACTCATTTTGGGAGACGATGCGGAAGATAAAACAAGGCATTGTTTCTGATGTTCCTCTTTCCGATCAATTACCGTACAAATGGGAGGTCTCGGCCACAGCACTGGCAAAAGCGTATGATGGTTTATTTGCCCATAATACAAAGAAATTCACTTGTTAGCTGAAGGGCTTTTGTATATTTTTAGGAGATGAAAACTTTGCAGTTTCATAATCCTGTTTTTAAAGCATTATTAGCACTTTTCTTTGCGTCCTCAATCAATGATTTTTGGTCCATTACAATTGGTTTGCCTACTCCTACACAACTTGCATTGCTATACGGTTTTTATGTTTTTTATGTGTCAAACAAAGTCAGTACAGACAGTAAATTTAAACCGTTAAGAGTAAGCCTGTTTTTTTATCTTCTTGTCATTATGATTTCGGCTATTTATGTCACAGTGATTGAAGGAGAATTTAGCATTACAGCCATTACTATTTGTATAAATATTTTGTGGATATTTTCTGCTATACCTTATCTAAGTGTAGGATTTGAGGAAGAAGACCTCATGAAGTTTTTTAAAATAATATTTTATATACCACTTTTGATTACACTTCCATCTGGATTATATGAACTGATCACACACACTAATCTTCTTAAAGCAGAAACAGGACTTTCCAACAATGTTTTTTATTTGCGGGGCTTACATTTAGATAAATTAGAATTCAGTAGTATGCTGGCTTTAATGATCTTTATCAGTATCTCTTTCTTGTTAAAGTCTAATCCTGTAGTGCCTCGGTTTATCCTTATAGCTTCGATTTTTATTTCATTTATATTATTGGGATTATCTTATTCTACAACAGCTTTATTGGGAACTATTTCAGGAGTGGTGCTCATGACTTTTTTGGACAAACGGAAAGTGTTATTATACCTGCCTTTAATCATCATTACATTATGGGTAACCTGGGAAATTGTAAGTAGCTTAGAAATATTCAGAGATCAAATACAAGCGTACGAACTAAAGTATGAATTGAATGTAACACAATCGGAAGAAAGAAATTTCAGAACGATGGCTTGGAAAGCAGCCTATGAGAAAATTATTGAAAGTCCAATTGTAGGTTATGGGATAGGCAATTCCGCCGATGTAGTCTTAGATTATTTTTCTAAAGAGATGAGTTTTGTGACTAACAACTATATCAACCTTGAAAAAGCAATTAACACACATAATTTTTTATTTAATGAATTGTTGGATTTTGGAATTCTTGGAGCCTTCCCTTTATTTTTAAGTGTAGGCTTGATCTATTATTACCTCTATAAATCCAATTACTATTCAAAAATAGTAGGATTAGATTTTTTATTAAGAATCTGTGTTGGGTTAAGTTGTTTCATGGTATTTCGATTTGTTTTTTATTATCATCGGTTTGATCAGTCCTTGTATGTTCTTTGGCTTTCTTTGGTTTTAGGTTTATATGCAACTTTGGTAAATAGATTAAAATATGAAAGTCTTGATAGCGGTGCGTAGGTTAGACAAGGGTGGGGCAGAAATGTTGGAGTGCAGGTTGGCTCAATATCTTAATACAGTTGGCATAGAAACGCATCTATTGGCTCAATATAGCGAGGATCAATTTGATGGTGACTTTGCAGCAAAGGAATGGATAAAAAAAGGTGTACTACAGGTGTCTTTTTTTAATTCTAAAAATAACATTGGCATTGTAAAAAGTTTTTTACAATTGTTTTTATTGTTAAGAAAGCAAAAGTATGACATCGTCATTTCTACCAACTCCGGCTTTGATTCTGTGATTGGAATGCTTAAATTCTTTATCTCCTTCAAACATGTCATAGCCTTTCATACTTATATTAATAAATCTATTCTAAAAAGTCCCAGAATTAAATTATGGACTTATTTTGTGAGAAGAGCAGATGCTTATTATTCTATTACAAATTACGTCAGAAATAATGTCGTTCACACATTGCATCTAAATGCTGAACGTCATGTGACTGTATACAATTCAATTGAAACTTCGCTCTTACTTCATCAGCGAGATAACAAAGAATCTATCAGAGAAAGTTTAAAGTTGCCGGCAGATGCTAAAATTATTCTAATGGCGGGAAGGATTGAAGCGCGAAAGGGCTTTGATCTTGCTGTGGAATACCTAAGTGATTTATTAAAACAAAAAAGTGTTTATTTAGTGATAGTGGGAGAAGATTATAAAGGCTCTTTTTTGGAAGAAGGTTTAATTGGATTTGCACAGGTCTTTAATCAGAAAATAATAAATGCTGGTTTAAAAGATAAGGTATTATTTACTGGTTATAGAACAGATTTAAATCAATTGATGAAACAATCTGATGTATATGTTCACCTCGCTAGGCACGAAGGCTTTGGTCTCGTTTTACTGGAGGCTATTGCAGCGAAGCTCCCAATAGTAGCTTCTAGCGTAGGGGGCATACCTGAAGTATTACAAAACACACCTTATACACCTTTTGATTTAGAAGATTCGCAAGGTATATGTGCTGAGACGGTTCGGTTTTTAACCATGAATAAAGAAGAAAAAAGCAATATGGTTGATAAAGCGCATGCAGTGCTTGATTTTTATACCGATGAACGAAGAGGAAGTGAAATAAAGCAATTAGTAGAAAAGTTAATGTAATAAAATATGTGTGGCATTTGCGGTACCATAGGAATATTTGAAAAAGAAGAAAGGGAGATTGTTGTGAGCAGGATGAATACGGCGATCATGCACAGGGGACCTAACGAATCAGGCTGGTATTCTGATGATGCATGTACTTTGGCCATGCAAAGATTATCGATCATCGATTTGGATCATGGTGCTCAACCCAAATACAACAACAAGAAAACCGCTCTTGTTTTTTTCAACGGAGAAATATACAACTACCGTGAACTACGCGTGCTGTTGGAAGAGAAAGGATATAGCTTCGAAAGTCAATCGGATACAGAAGTCATTATTAATTTATACGATCATTTTGGGGATGACATGTTGGGGATGTTGAAAGGAATGTTTGCTTTCTGCATCTATAAACTAAAAGAAGAAGAATATATTTTTGCTCGCGATCGTTTTGGAGAAAAACCATTATACTATTATCAAAAAGGTGAAGGCTTGATTTTTTCTTCAGAAGTAAAAAGTTTGCTTCAAAATCCGTCTATAGAGAGGAACATTGACAGGGAAAGTCTCTCTTATTATTTAAAAGTTTCGTTTGTACCAGAACCTAAGACGCTTCTAAAAAATGTATATTCTCTTCCACCTGGAAGTGTCATGCGATTTTCTAAAGGAAAGTTGACAATAAAAAAATACTTTCAGGTAAACTATACAGTAGATGCTCGTATTAAAACGATAGAAGATGCTAGTGCGGTGGTAAAACCTCTTTTTGACCAAGCGGTCAAGCGACAAATGATTAGCGATGTTCCTTTAGGTGCTTTTTTATCAGGAGGAATTGATTCTAGTGCTATCGTTGCCCAAATGCAAATGACTGCATCAAAGCCTATCAAAACATTCAATGTCAAATTTGAGGAATCCACTTATGATGAAAGTCCAATTGCTCGTGAAGTGGCGAGCAAACTAGGTACAGAGCATTATGAATTGGTGGTATCGAATGCGGAATTCAATGAGGATATTTTTTGGGAAATCATAGACCATGTGGGCCTGCCTTTTCCTGATTCATCGGCCATTCCTACCTGGTTGATTTCGCGGGAAATCAAAAAACATGTTACGGTTGCACTATCTGGTGATGGAGGAGATGAGTTGTTTGGAGGATATCCTGTTTTTGATTGGTATAGAAAAATACGGACAGTACATAACAGCGTTCCTGCTTTTTTTACTAAAACGGGAGCTCAAATTCTGCATCACACAAAGGATTTGTCATTTTTGCGTTCAAAGAATATCGTAAGGCAAATGGAAAAAGGTCTTCATTTAGCCGCTGCTGATGAAATGTTATTGCCTTTGGAAATACATACGCTTTTTGATGATCATACGATTCAGCAAATGACTGGCTTGCGTTCCGATTATCCGCTCATGCAACAAGTACCAGTAGGATTTGAACAATGGTCGGATCTGAGGAAAATTATGTATTACAGACTTACCTATAACTTACCGTTGGACATGCTGGTCAAAGTAGATCGGATGAGTATGGCCAATTCATTAGAAGTAAGAGCTCCATTTCTTGATCCGGATTTGTTTGATGTATCGTCTACACTTCCTAATGAATACCTGAGAAAAGGAGGAGTGGGGAAGTTGGTTATTCGTGAAATGATGAAAAATGTCTTACCTGAATCGGTTTTTAATCATCCAAAGTCTGGTTTCAGTATACCGTTGCATCAATATCAGAATAAACAATTTGAAGATCTGGTAGAAGAATTATTTAGTGAAACTTCAGCTTTTACAACCTTAATTAATAAAGATATATTAACTTATATTAAAATTAGAGGGCTAAAGAATAAAAACAGCAACTCTACAACCAGTGTGTATCAATCGTCACATCAGTTATGGAGCCTGCTTCAGTTAGCAGGATGGATGAAAAGATTTCAGGTAGGAATTGATTAGGAGGCATGAAGAGCAAAGTCATATTCATAGGATCGTTTAGAAAGGCTGCTAAAGATGGAAGTGTTGGCGGGCAGATGTTTGCTTGTACATCTTTAGTGAATAGTTCCCTGAAAGACGAGATTGATTTTATCCTCATTGATTCTACCGCTGACAGTGTTCCTGCTCCATCTTTGTACCGCAGATTGTTGAAAGCGATCAATAGAATTGGCATTTTGTTGCATAGACTATCTGGCCGGGATATATCATCTGTTTTAATTTTTTCAAGTGCGGGATTTAGCCTTATAGAAAAAGGAGTCATGTCTATCATCTGTAAGCTGTTTGGTAAAAAAGTATTGTTTGCTCCCCGTTCTGGTCTCATCAAGGACAATTATGAAAATTCTTTTTTTTTTAAATGGTTTCTCCCATTCATCATTAGGCGTTCTAATCTCGTTATTTGCCAAGGTATTGTTTGGAAAGAATTTTATCAAGGCATCAGTAAAGCGGATGACAGCAAATTTTTAGTGATCCCCAATTGGATCGATAGTAAAACATATAGTGATAATAATCCTGAATACATTACAAGAGAAATTGTAAGGGTATTGTACATGGGGTGGTTGGAAAGCTATAAGGGGATTTTTGATTTTATAGAATCTGTAAAACTCTTGAAGGAACGTGGACTGATCTTTCGGGTTAAGATATGCGGCATGGGTTCTGCCAAAGAAAATATGCTAAAGCTCATCAAACAATATCAATTGGATGATACTGTCGAATATGTGGGGTGGGTAACGGGTAATGATAAATTGAAACAGTTCAAAGAAACAGATTTATTTGTATTGCCTTCTCATCGTGAAGGAATGCCCAATGTATTGATGGAAGCTATGTCATCAGGTATTCCTGTGGTTGCAACGAAAGTGGGTGGTGTACCTGAACTGGTCCAACATGGAGTAAGTGGTCTATTGGTAGATATCAGCCAGCCTTTACAGTTGGCAGATGCCATGGAGAAATTAATTCGTTCCAAAGAACTACGAGTGCTTTTTTCTACACGAGCTAGACAATTCATTACAGACAATAATTCAGTAGAAGGGGTTACATCTATTTTTAAAAAGGAGTTGTTGTAAAAATGCCATTGTCAAAAAAAAACAATTTTGATTTGATACGGCTGTTCGCCGCTGTTCAGGTACTTATTATTCATGCTAGTGAACATTTACAATTAGAGCATTCCGGCGCAGCGGCTATTTTTATTAGACTATTGTCATTCTTTCCTGGGGTCCCTGTTTTTTTTACTATCAGCGGTTTTCTTATCATGTGGTCTTATGAACGTAATCGAGACAAGCTGCTTTCTTTTTATACGAATCGTTTACTAAGAATTTATCCGGCGTTATGGGTCTGCTTGATTGTAACTATTGTTGTATTGCTTACTTGCCATACAATAACTGTTTCCCAATTATTTCATGGGGAAATATTGATTTGGGTGATTACACAAATTTCATTTTTGCAATTCTATACACCAGATGCGTTAAGAAGTTTTGGTGTAGGTACACCCAATGGAAGCTTGTGGACGATTTCTCTTGAATTGCAATTTTATTTGGTTGTACCGATCTTATACATCTTAACTCAAAGAGGACGTCATGTATTTATGCAGTATGTCACAATTGTTGGGATTATTGCTATTTCTGTTTTGACCTATTGCTATGCTAAACGACTTCCTGATGATGGTATACCCAGCAAACTCATGGGGGTTTTTTTATTGCCTTATTTGTATAATTTCATGTTCGGCATTGTACTCTATATCTATTGGTCTCAACTGGAAAAAATGATTTTGGGCAAAGGTGTTTATTGGCTTTTAGGCTATCTGTTATACAGCCTAGTCTGCTCTTCCTATTTGGGTTGGTATAGTCCTTCCTATTGGCCTAATGTGTTTGGTTTTATTGCCAATATTGTTTTGTCCATTACTATTATATCATTGGCCTTTACATGCACAGCATGGAGTGAACGCCTCTTGAAAGGCAATGACTTTTCGTATGGTATTTACATTTATCACATGCTAGTTGTCAATGTATTTGTTTATTTAGGATACACAGGAAGTTACATTTATTTAGTAGAGGTATTTTTAGTAACATGTACTATGGCAATCATTTCCTGGTTTTGTGTAGAACATCCTGCTTTAAGATTTAAAAAAAGAATTTCCAGATAAAGAGAGCTTGAATAAAAAAGAACAAATAAAAAAGGCATTGGAATTTCCAATGCCTTTTTTATTTGTTAGAGGATGATTAATTATTTTCTTAAGATATGCTGCTTGCCTCTAAATTTGGCTACGTTCGAGTTTGAGAACGTATAAGTTAAACGAGCATTGAACATAAAATAGCCGTCGTTCTTATTGGGATTACCTCTGGTTTTCAAACCAGCAGTAGTACTTCTGTAACCAAGTTGAGAAGCCAGTTGACTATCATAAGTGGTTTGGTAATTGGGACCGCTGACATCATCCATATAATCTGTAAAGGTCCATCTATAACCAGCTTCTACAAGGAAATTCCAATTTACTCCTACGTTAATTCTGGTTCCTACACCATAAGGAACCATAGGTGCGATGGGAGAGTAGGATTTGCCTTCTGTATGAAGAGGTCTTAGGTTGTACCACTTGCCATCCAGTTCTCCTTGCGGAGCGTAGTAGACTAAACCAATTCCTATGAAAATATAAGGATCTAACATTCTCCTTCTTCTAAAATGTTTTTCATATGGAAACAAACTGATCATGGCAGAAGTATACAACTCTACGTTGTTAGATCTGAATGTCAGATTTCTTACTGCATAATAATCTTTTGCATATAATCTGAAATAATTCAATTCTGTTTTGATGTTGATTCGTTCATTCCAGTATGGTAATCTATACAATGCACCAATACCAGCATTGAAGCGTGGTTTCATACACTCGATACCTGCACACAAATCACCATAGTAGGTAGAAAATCCAACGCCACCATAGACAGTGAGCAACTCGTAATGCTCAATTCTGTTGAAGCCTTTGATATGCCTTGATCTGATGCGAGATGCCGAATTACCAAATTTTTGCTGGCTCATTGCCTCTGCACAAAAAAGTAAAACAATACCAACAATTAAAAGTAGATTATTCTTAGAAGTCATTTTTAGACGGAATTTCAATAGTCAGCAAATTTAATTATAATGCAGCGAATAATCAAATAATGCTACTATTTTAAAATATTGCCAAGGCGTTAAACCTTTGGGAATTCTGTGTAAACATATTTCTATTTCCTTTAACTCATTCTTATAACAATGGCAAATCGACTTATTCAATCAATTTCTCCCTATACACAACAGATTCAAAATCAGTTTGATTACAGCAATGGGGAAGAATTGAATAAAATCCTGGAAAACGGAACCCAAGCAGTTAAAAAGCAATTAGCGACTCCTGTTCATCAAAGATCGGAGTTATTTCTTAACCTACAGGAATTATTAGAAAAAGACAAAAACAAATTGGGCGAACTGATTACTCAAGAAATGGGGAAACCCATTTTGCAATCTATTGCTGAAGTGGAGAAATGTGCTCAGTTATGTGGTTTCTATGCAGCAAATGCAGAAAAATGGCTTCAGCCCAGAGTCATTGAAAAAAATGAAGCAGGTGAAAAGAGGGTGGAATATCACCCGTTAGGACTGATATTGGGGATCATGCCATGGAATTTTCCTTTTTGGCAGGTATTCAGATGTGCTGTTCCTGCTTTATCAGCAGGTAATACAATTGTCATGAAGCATGCTCCAAATGTGCCGACCTGTGCGTTAAAGATAGAGGAACTTTTCCGTGTCGCAGGTTTTGAACAGGGGGTATATCAAAATCTTTTTGTAGCGGAAGAGCAAGTAGAACAAGTATTATCAGATGATAGAGTCAAAGCAGTTTCATTGACAGGAAGCGAAAAAGCAGGAAGATCGGTTGCCGCACTTGCCGGTAAGCACTTAAAAAAGCAGGTACTCGAATTGGGCGGAAGCGATCCTTTCATTGTATTGCCAACCGCCAATGTAAAGTTAGCTGCTGAAACGGCTGTAAAAGCCAGGATGATCAGTAACGGACAAAGCTGCATTGCGGCTAAACGATTTCTTGTGGATGAAAAAATATATGATCAGTTTATCTCACTTGTGAAACAGGAATTGTCTGTATTGAAATTCGGCAATCCTATGGAACCGTCGGTTAATATTGGTCCACTAGCAAGAAGAGATCTTGCCGATCAATTGCGCAAGCAGGTGCAGCAAGGCGTTGAAGCAGGCGCTACAATAGAGGCAGAATATTTTTTCGAAACAGATAATCTGAATTTTGTTCCGGTAACATTACTTGGCAATATTAAAAAAGACAATCCTGCTTACAGCCAGGAATTATTTGGCCCTGTGTTTTCTATTTACAAATTTAAAAATCGTGAAGAAGCTCTAACTCTTGCGAATGATACACCTTTTGGCTTGGGATCATCCATCTGGACGAATGATACAGAAGAGCAATCTTTTTTTATTCGTTACCTGGAAGCGGGTAGTGTATTTGTCAATAGCATGGTAGTATCCAATGAGGCTCTGCCATTTGGAGGAGTAAAAAGTTCAGGTTATGGAAGAGAATTATCCGAGGAAGGATTAAAGGAATTCTGTAATGTAAAGGCTGCGGCTATTAGTTTTTTACCTTAAACATAACCTATTAATTTATAAATGTAGTATCCATAAATTTCACGAATCAATACCGTAAAATGACCTAGAGGAGATACTTCCGGTACAACGTATTCCAACGGATTATCGATATCATCCATCGAATAATAATCTACGGGAAAAGGAATGCAGGAGATACCTACTTTGGAAAAACATCCCATAGAACGTTTCATGTGAAAGGCAGAGGTAATAAGTATATAGGGCCCTTTGATGGTATCTTTTTTAATTAGTTCTTTTGTTAGTAAAGCATTTTCCCTGGTGTTTTTTGCATGATGTTCAACGTAAATGATCTCTTCTGGAATATCACAATCTATCAGAAATTTTTTAAGTTCGAATGCTTCCGCGCGCCCTTCGCTTAATAGCTTACCAGAACCTCCTGTAATGACAAACTGTTTGATCTTTCCTTTTCGGTATAACATAAGTGCCTGTGTCACTCGATCAGCTCCTTTTTGAAAAAACACTCTGTCGTATGGTTTTTTATTCAGCTTGGTAATACCAGTTAGGATAAATGCAGTCGATTGATTCGGAATGCTCTCAATAGAGTGAGGAGGCATTTCCCATTGTTTGAAAAGATAGTTGACAAGTGCCGTATTGGCTGGAACGATCAGCAAAAAAATCAGTACTCCACCCGCAATTATTTTTTTCTTCTTCTGTTTTAAAAACAGGACACAGCATGCTGCGATCACGATCCAGGTATAAGGAAGTAAAAGGACGTCTGCTGTTTTGGATAAAATAAAAAACATAAAAGGACAATAAGAGAAGAGGTAACGATCCTCCAATTTTTTCAGTGTCAGTGATAGTTATTCACATCACATTTAAATTTAAATAATTATAATTAAATAGATGGAAATCCGTTATGAAATATAATTAACTTTATCAGTAGCATGGAAGCATCATGAGGCTGTTTATCTATAAACGGTGCGGTATTTGTATCCATGCTTTGGAAAGAACAATCTTTTATTTATTTAATTTGAAAAGACAATGAGTTTCTTAATCACATTATTGCAAATCACGTCAGGAGCAGAAGTTCCCAGCGTTACAGAAGATCAGGTTTCGATCCTTGGGTTGCTGATGAAAGGTGGATATGTAATGATTCCTATTCTATTCCTTTCTGTGTTGTCTCTGTATTTATTCATCGAAAGATTGCTGTATATCAATAGTGCAGGAAAGATAGATGATTCATTCATGGATCGCATACAGCAAAAGCTAAATCAGGGTGATGTAAAAGGAGCCATTGAAAGCTGTGCCAATCAGAAATCACCCATTGCCCGTATCTTATCGAGAGGC
The DNA here is from genome assembly GCA_028288365.1 of Chitinophagaceae bacterium. GTDB lineage: Bacteria > Bacteroidota > Bacteroidia > Cytophagales > Cytophagaceae > JACMQM01. The sequence goes on from JAQBNU010000019.1 coordinate 36,295, forward strand.
TTGCTTCGTCTGGGTTCTCCTGTGCGCGATATAGAAAGCGCCATAGAAAGTACAGCAACTGTAGAAGTAGCAAAGATGGAAGAGAAACTGCCCTA
>JAQBNU010000079.1 GCA_028288365.1 Chitinophagaceae bacterium
AACTTATTGTTCTTTATCAATAATGAAATATATCCTGTCATTCGCGAACATGGTGGTGTAGGTGCCAGCGGCGATCTCGTGCAATTGGGACAGATTGCATTGGCGTTGATCGGCGAGGGTAAAGTCACCTGGCAAGGTCAGACACTGCGCGCTTCTGAAGTGTATGCGCATTACAATGTAAAACCATTGGAAGTGAAATTAAGAGAAGGCATTGCGTTGATCAACGGAACGTCTACCATGACAGGCATAGGACTATCCAATGTATACAAAGCGTATCGTCTAACAGAATGGTCGATCTTGCTTTCTTCCATCATCAACGAATTAGCAAAAGCATACAGCGATTATTTCTCTGTATCTTTAAACAAAGTAAAAGGTCACGAAGGGCAACAGCAGGTAGCTGGCATCATCCGTGACTTACAGAAGACTTCTTCCCGCATGCGCAACCGGGAAGATCATTTGTACAATAAAAGCGATTACAAAGCAGGATTGATCGAAGATAAAGTGCAGGAGTATTACTCTGTGCGTTGTATTCCGCAGATTCTGGGCCCTGTATTGGATACCATCCACCAGGCGAAAAAAGTATTGGTTCACGAATTCAATTCTGTCAACGACAATCCAGTCGTAGACCAGGAAGGTGGAAGTGTTTTCCACGGTGGAAATTTCCATGGAGATTATGTGTCCTTCGAAATGGATAAATTGAAAATCGCCGTTACCAAAATGACGATGTTGGCAGAAAGACAATTGGCCTTTTTATTCAATCCTAAGCTCAATGGTTTTCTTCCTGCATTCATCAACGGTGGGCAGCTAGGATTTAATTTTGGATTGCAAGCCATACAATTTACGGCGACCTCTACTACAGCGGAGAATCAGACCTTGTGTTTCCCGATGTATGTGCACAGCATTCCTACCAATAACGATAACCAGGACATTGTCAGCATGGGAACAAACTCCGCTTTGTTGACGAAGAAAGTCATTGAAAACGGCTACCAGGTCATGGGTATTGAATTGATGGCTGTGGTGCAGGCGATCAAAGTATTGAATGCAAGAGAAGAAATATCGGAAGCGGCTCGTGCCTTGTATGACAAGTGCATCGCTATACTTCCTGATTTCTCTACAGATGCAGAACTATCGGATCATATCGATGCCTTTGTGGACTTTGTGAAAAATGAAAATTTATCAATCATAAAATAATTTTTAGATGGAAGGCAAATTCGCTTTAGTGACAGGAGGATCAAGAGGAATAGGACGTGAGGTCTGTTTAGAGCTGGCTGAAATGGGTTTTGAAATTTTGGTGAATTATCAAGGTAACAAAATAGAAGCAGACAAAACCGTTGCGATGGTAAAAGAAAAAGGTCGTTTCGCAGAACCCATACAATTCAATGTCGCAGACGGACCGGAAGTAGAGGCCAAGCTGACGGCATGGAAAGCTGCCAATCCTAAAGCAACCATCGAAGTATTGGTCAACAATGCCGGTATCAGAAAAGACAATTTGTTTTTCTGGATGTCCGATGAAGAGTGGAACGGTGTACTGGACGTGAGTTTGAAAGGTTTTTATAATGTCACCAAGTTCATCGTGAAAGACATGCTTTCCATGAAGCGCGGTAACATTGTCAATGTGGTTTCACTTTCCGGAATCAAGGGAATGCCAGGTCAGGTGAACTACTCAGCGGCAAAAGGGGCTGTTATTGCAGCAACTAAATCATTGGCGCAGGAGGTAGGAAGAAGGGGAATACGCGTAAACGCTGTAGCTCCTGGGTTCATCGTGACGGACATGACAGAAAACATCAACGAAGCAGAATTCAAAAAAATGATTCCGCTCAATAGGTTCGGAGAAGCAAAAGAAGTATCTTCTGTGGTGGGCTTTTTGGTATCCCCCAAGTCAGCCTACATCACAGGTGAAGTGATTTCCATCAACGGAGGTTTGTATACATAGTACAAGATGAAAAGGGTAGTAATAACAGGTATCGGAATATATTCCTGTCTGGGTCAAAACCTGGAAGAGGTGACAGCGTCTCTTCGTACAGGTAAATCCGGCATAGGATTTTTGCAGTCGAGAAAAGACATGGGCTATAGGTCTGGTCTTTCGGGCATTTTGGCGGTTCCTAATTTAAAAGGAGTGATTGATAGAAGAGCGAGAGTATCTATGCCAGAACAAGCATTGTACGCTTATATATCCACTCAGGAAGCGTTGAAGAATGCCAAGCTTGATATAGATTTTTTGGAAAAAAACGAAACAGGAATTTTATTCGGTAACGACAGTTCGGCTCAGCCTGTTATTGACGCGGTAGACCTGATCCGTGCAAAAAAAGATACCACATTATTGGGTTCCGGTTCAGTCTTTCAATCCATGAACTCTACTGTGACCATGAACCTTTCTACTTTATTCAAGTTAAAAGGAATTAATATGACCATTAGCGCGGCTTGCGCGAGTGGATCTCATGCTATCGGATTAGGAGCTATGTTCATCCGCATGGGCTTGCAGGAGCGCGTCATCTGTGGTGGAGCGCAAGAAGTGAACGATACAGTATATGGCAGTTTTGACGGCATCTGTGCTTTCTCTATCAATGAAAGCGATCCCACCAAAGCATCCAGACCATTTGATAAAAACAGAGACGGTCTCGTGCCTAGCGGCGGAGCGGCTACTTTAGTATTGGAGAGTTATGAATCAGCCATTAAAAGAGGGGCACCGATATTAGCAGAAGTATTGGGATATGGTTTTTCTTCTAACGGAGATCACATCATCGTTCCTAATGCAGAAGGCCCTGGACGCTCACTGGCCATGGCCTTGAAAGAATCCGGCATATTGGCAAAGGATGTGGATTACATCAACGCACACGCTACTTCAACACCCGTAGGAGACGATGCAGAAGCCAAAGCCATTCACCATGTATTCGGTGCTTGTCATACACCTGTGAGTTCTACCAAGTCCATGACTGGGCATGAATGCTGGATGGCAGGAGCAAGTGAAGTAGTGTATTCTTTACTCATGATGCAAAACAGTTTTATCGCTCCAAATATCAATTTTGAAACACCGGATGAAGAATCTGCAAAATTGAACATCATCAGTAAGCCAGTTGAGCAAAAAATTGATATATTTGCATCTAATTCTTTCGGATTCGGAGGTACAAACTCCACACTCGTCGTTAAAAAATATTAATACCCAATAATAGATACCGTTATGACCAAATCAGAAATTATTGATAAAATCAACGAATTCCTGGTAGAAGAATTCGAAGTCGATGCCGACAAAATTGTTCCGGAAGCCGTGTTGAAAGATACATTGGAATTGGACAGTTTGGATTATGTGGATCTGGTCGTGATCATCGAAACTACCTTTGGTTTCAAAGTAGTAGCGGAAGACTTTACAGGTGTAAATACCTTCCAGGATTTTTACGATCTGATAGAAAGAAAAGTAGGAGAGAAAGCAGTCGCTTAATGTCATCACAATGGGAGGGCAAATCCAGGGGCTCTGTTTTAGGGTATAGAATATTTGTATATACCCTAAAGTTACTGGGTGTAGGATTTGCCTATTTTTTATTGAGGTTTGTTTCTCTGTATTACCTTTTCTTTTCCTGGAAAAGCAACAAGCCGCTTCGCTTTTATTACAAAAATATTTTATCGTTTAGCTCTTTATATACCTGGTGGCTGGTGTATAAAAACTATTACAATTTTGGTCAGACCTTATTGGACAAAACCGTTGTCATGGCTGGGATACAGGCCAAGTTTACCTTTGATTTCGAGAATGAATTTTATTTGCGGGAAATGGCCGAACAAGGCAAAGGAGGAATCCTCATCTCCGCGCACATTGGCAATTGGGAAATAGCCGGACACTTGTTGGAGCGCATTCAACAAAAGATCAACATCGTGATGTACGATGCCGAGCACGAAAAAATCAAAGAATATTTATCGGATGTGGTCAAAGAAAAAAACTTTAACGTCATTGTGGTTAATGAAGAAAACTTCTCTCATATCTACGCCATATCAGAAGCATTGGAAAGAAACGAAATCATCTGCATACATGGCGATCGTTTTGTCGAAGGAAGTAAAAGCATGGTAAAACCGTTTTTCGGCAAACCGGCAGAGTTTCCGATTGGCCCGTATTTCCTGGCTGTACAATACAATGTGCCGGTCTATTTTGTATATGCCATGAAAGACAGCTCCACGCATTATCACCTGTTTGCTTATCCTCCAAAAGCCGGATGGGACGAGGGAAAAACGAAAAGGCAAAAGGCTGAAATCTTATTGGAAGAATACATCGTGAACCTGGAAAAAATGTTGCTCAAGTATCCGACGCAGTGGTATAATTTTTATAAGTTTTGGAAATAGGAAGAAGAGTGATCAGTGGATAGTTGTCAGTGACCAGTATTTGCAAGAGCGAAGAAACAGAAAGAGAGCGAATGTACTTCGCTCTCTTTCTGTTTCTTCGCTCTTGTACTTTAAAGAGCACAAGAATTTAGTTAAAGCAAATTTTACTGATCACTTTTAGCTCGCCTGAACCTTAATCACCTCCGACAACGTCTTCAACAACGTATCATGTTTCTTGACAAACGGATTCGTCTCATCCCACACGTAGCCTGCCAGTACAGAGCAGATCTGATTTTTAAATTCCAGTTTGGTATTGGCGGCAAAGAAAATATCCTGTAATGATCCATCGTACCAACCCATCACATACGAACGAAATACATTGACTCCTTTCAGTGTAGGTTCCATGAAATCTTTTTCCCAATCGTAAGCTTCGCCTTTTAGTTTTTTGATGACAATATTAGCCGCCTTTTCGCCAGATACCACGGCCAGCGTGACGCCTGAAGAGAAGATAGGATCAAGGAATTCCGTCACGTTACCGGTCAATACAAAACCTTCTCCATAAAATTTCTCGGTGGTCACTGACCAACCTTCAATGATTCTTGGTACGAACGCAAATTGTTGTCCGGCGAAACGCTCTTTCAGATAAGGAACAGAATGGATCATGCTCCACAATTGCTCTTCTGTAGTGGCTCCTTCAAACGATTTGAAAAACTCCGGATCACCTACGAAACCCAGTGATGTATTGCCGTTAGAGAAGGGGATCAACCAAACCCAAATGTCTTGCTTCACTACCACCACAATGATACGGTTGGGTTCCGCATATTGCAAACGGTTGCTGTCAGAAATATGTGCGAATACGGTTTTGCGCATCGGTAGGTTAGAGGGTTTGTCCAGGTTGAATAACCTCGGAATCACACGTCCATAGCCGCTGGAGTCAACGATGAATTTCGCATTGACTTGTAGGGTATTTCCTTCTTTATCGGTAACGGTAGTGGTAGAATCCGATCCTTTGAATTCAATTCCTGTTACGGTGTGTTCAAATAAAATCTCTACGCCTTTGTTCTGCAATTCTTCAGCAATGGCTTGATCAAAGTCTGCTCTTGGCACTTGCCAGGTCCAGTTCCATCCTTTGGTAAACTGATCCGAAAAATTGAAATCACAGACTTCTTCGTTGCGAACAAATTTTGCTCCGAATTTCTCCTGAAATCCTTTTTGCTTCAGCACCTCTACAAATCCTGCTCTCTCCAACGTCTCCATAGATCTTGGCAGCAGACTTTCTCCAATGACAAAACGAGGGAATTTTTCTTTTTCGACCACCAGAACTTTCAATCCGCTTTGGTGGAGAATGGAAGCAGAGACACAGCCCGAAGGTCCGGCTCCGATAACAAGAACGTCGATATCTAATGATCGCATAAAACGTTGGCTAAATTCATGCTAAAGGTACGGCAAAAAAATCGATTGACGAATGAAATATTGCACGATTTTTATCAACGATACCGTGTTCCACAACGCATTTTTGGGTATTTTTACGGTCTCGTTAACCGATGCAAGAAATAACAGGCAGGAACATGGAACATTTGACATTGACAGCTCCTTTGGTAGAAGGAAAAGAACAGATACAAAAATACCTTCCTCAACGCGATCCGTTTGTCATGGTGGAATCTTTATGGATCAACAATGAAACGACAACCGTTACCAGTCTTACTGTTTTAGCTGAAAATGTGTTATGTGAAAACGGGTTGTTCACAGAGTCGGGCTTGTTGGAAAACATGGCGCAGACCGCAGCGGTACGTGTAGGTTACGGATTCATTGAAGCAGGATTGGAAGTTCCTGTGGGATTCATCACCGCCATCAAAGATTTCAACATACAGGCTTATCCGAAAGTAGGAGACGTCATCTATACAGAAGCAGAACATGTAAACGATGTGATGAACTTTTCAATTGTAAAAGGCAGAGTATATGTGAACCAGCAATTGATAGCTGAAGCAGAGGTGAGAGTATTTATTAATAAATAAAATAAGTAGAAGTTGCGCGAGGGATTGGACCGAAAGCCCGGAACGCAACGAAGCGGAGTGAGGACTTGGAGTGAAAGCCCGACCCGAAGGGGCGCGCCCAAATTCATTACTCCACTATCATTAATCACTTCCTTAGAATACATGAGAATAGAAAATACTAATAATCAAAATGAGGAATAAGCACCAATAACATTTAATCATCTCTTAAAAACAGAATCATTCACGTGTTAAAATCTGAAAAAGAAGTTGCCGTAAGGTTTAATGAAGTCGATAGCCTGGCCATCGTATGGCACGGACATTATGTGACGTACTTTGAAGACGGCCGCGAAGACTTTGGTTTGAAACACGGATTGGATTACCTGAAAATTTATGCAGAAGGATTTTTAGTGCCCATCGTCAGTGTGAAGGTGGATTATAAAAAAGTACTGGCATACGGTGATACGATGATCATTGAAACCATTTTCAAAGAAACACCTGCGGCAAAGATTATTTTTCAATTCAACATCTATAAGAAAAAAGAAGAAGGCAGAGAGTTAGTAGCAACAGGAGAAACCATTCAGGTCTTTTTAGACAAGCAGTTTATTTTGCAATTGTATTGCCCGCCGTTTTATGAAAACTGGAAACAAAAAATGAATATAGGGAATGCATAAGCCTGTATACATCGTCAACGATCACATCCTGTCTGTCATGGGTACTTCTACCGATAGCAACTGGAACAGTGTGCTCAAGGAAGAGAGTGGCATTGCGTTGATCGATCCCTTGTTTCCTTCTGATCAGGCAATCTATGGTTCGCAATTGAAAGCATATCCTGTCGTCAATAAAAAGGCAACCAAATTGGAAAACATGTTTTTGTATTCCATACAGGAAACGTTGCGCCAAACGTCCATTAAATCTTCTAATGATCGGCTGATGCTTTTTGTTTCTACAACAAAAGGCAACATCGATGGATTGGGAAATAAAAAACAACAACCGTCAGATCGTGTCGAGTTGCATGCCATGACGCATTTCATTCAACAGGAATTAGGATTGGTACATACTCCCATGATTGTATCCAACGCCTGCATCTCTGGTGTATTGGCCATTCAGACGGCTGCGTTGTATATCAAACACGGTCTCATTGACCATGCCATTGTTGCGGGAGGAGACCTGTTTTCTAAATTTACGTTGTCCGGATTCTATGCGTTCAAAGCATTGAGCGCTGGAATTTGTAAACCATTTGATAAATCAAGAGACGGCATCAACTTGGGCGAAGCCATTGGTACGGTCTTGCTGACGTCCGATCCTGCAGCGGCTAAAGCGTTGTATGCGGTAGAAGTAAAAGGCTATGGTTCCTCTAATGATGCCAATCACATTTCTGGGCCTTCACGTGATGGCAGCGGATTGGCATTGGCCGTCCGCAAAGCCGTGAGACACATCCGAACAGAAGACATCGGTTTCATCAATGCACACGGTACGGCTACCTTGTATAACGATAATATGGAATCTCTGGCTTTTCAACAATTGGGACTCGGTAATGTTCCGTTGAATAGTTTGAAAGCTTACTACGGTCATACACTCGGTGCAGCAGGTGTGTTAGAAGTCATCATCAGTATTCGTTCGCTGTTGAATAATACCATTGTCAAGTCGCTGGGCTACGAAGAGGCAGGCACAGAAGGAACGGTTAATGTCGCCAGGACGTTTATCAAAAAAGAAATTCATACCGTGTTGAAAACAGCTTCTGGTTTCGGAGGATGTAATTCAGCCTTAATCCTTCGCAAGGCATGAGCGAGCTGAACATTCGAAACTGGGTATACATCAATGACCAGGAAGCGGTCATGAACGACGAGCAGCAGTTCTCGTTTAAAAAAGAAGACACTGCCGATCAAAAACTGGAACAGCTGTACCGCTCTTTGGGCGTGGCTTATCCTAAGTTTTTTAAAATGGATGCACAATCCAAGTTAGGATGGGCGAGTGCCGAATACTTGTGTGAAGGAGGAAAAGTATTTGCAACGAACGCTCCAGAGGAAAGAGCACTGGTCTTATCCAATCAGAAATCATCCTTGGATACAGATGAACAGTATCAGCAATCATTGAACAACCAGGAAGAGTTTTTACCCAGTCCTTCTGTATTTGTATATACGCTTGCCAACATTGTCGCTGGAGAAATTTGCATTCGTCACGGCATCAAAGGAGAAAATAATTTTCTGATCAGTGAACGCTTCGATGCGGAGGCATTGGTCAATTATACGCGTATTTTATTTGAAGAAGAACTCTGTAAGCAATGCCTGCTGGGCTGGGTAGAAGCATACCGTGGACGTTTCAAAAGTATATTATGGCTGGTAGAAAAAGGAGAATCGACAGATGATCGTTTGTTTACCGTTAAGAATTTAAATCAACTGTATCAAAAAAGTGAATTATGAGTGAGCTGATTGCAAATCTGAAACAACAGATTGTACAACAATTAAACCTGGTAGATATTGATCCGGCCAGCATCGATGAAAATGCGCCATTGTTTGGAGAGGGGCTGGGCTTGGATTCTATCGATGCGCTGGAGTTGATTCTACTGATGCAGAAAAACTACCAGATTAAGGTGGCTACAGCAGAAGAGGGACAAAAAGTATTCTCTTCAGTAAAAGCCATGGCTGATTTTATTGTGGCCAATAAGAAAGCATAAGCACATGACTTGGATTACAGGTATAGGTACAATTTCTGCGATTGGATGGGACGTAGCGTCTAACTACCGCTCTTTGCTGGAAGGCAAAGACGGCATTGGTTATACGCAATACATCGATACCTATCACAAAATGACATTGCCTGTCGGAGAAGTGAAATGGAGCAATGAAGAATTGATTTCCTTTTTGTCATTAGACAACAGGGATATTTATTCACGCACGGAATTGCTGGCTATCAAAGCAGCAAAGGAAGCCCATGACCATGCGGGTTTAGGAGGTGTCAAAGACAGAACAAGAATCGCTTTGATCTCAGGCACCAGCGTAGGCGGTATGGATTTGTCGGAACGTTATTACAAAGGGTACGAACTGGAAGGCAAAGGTGAACTGGTATCGAAGTTTAGAAAACACGGTTGCTACAAGCATACGGAGTCTACGGCAAAGGCTTTGAACATACAAGGGATTTCCACTACCATTTCGACCGCTTGTTCTTCCGCAGCCAATGCCATCATCTACGGCGCACGTTTAATCGAAGCGGGATTGGCGGATATCGTCATTGCAGGTGGAGTAGATCCTTTGTCGAAGTTTACTATCAATGGCTTCAACAGCTTAAAAATATTAGATACAGAACCCACCAGACCTTTTGACGATTCACGCGTCGGTCTGAACCTCGCAGAAGGCGCAGGTTATGTGGTATTGGAATCCGAACAATCAATGAAACAACGCGGCGTGCAACCGCTCGGTCGCTTATTGGGTTACGCCAATACCTGCGATGCCTACCATCAAACGGCTTCTTCTCCGGAAGGGAAAGGCGCTGTATTGGCCATGAGCAATGCCTTGAAGATGGCAGGTGTCATACCTGCTGAGGTAGATTATGTGAATGTACACGGTACGGGAACACAGAACAATGACTTATCGGAAGGTACTGCATTGAAAACAGTCTTCGAAGGAAAGGTGCCGTCCTTTAGTTCTACGAAGTCCTACACGGGCCATACACTGGGCGCTTCAGGAGGCATAGAAGCCGCTTATTCTTTGCTGGCGATCAACAACGGAGTGGTCTATCCCAACCTGCGTTTTAAAACCAGCATCACTGACTTGGGCTTGGTACCGCAACAACAGGTTGAATATAAAACAGTCAACGTTGTACTCTCTAATTCCTTTGGCTTTGGAGGGAATAATACATCACTGGTTTTTGGAAAATAAGATGCAGGTACAACATGTATATATCGGTTCGTCTAGTTGTGTTTCTGTTCAGGAGACCTTCGACAATCCTCAATGGTTTGAAAACATCAGACCATTGACGGCTGAGTCGATGAAAGCGCTGGCTCCGGATTATAAAAAGTTTTTAGATCCCATGGCTACACGTCGCATGAGCAAAGTGTTGAAGAACTCTTTGTTGACGGCTAAACAAGCCATGGAACATCAGGGCATCACGGAGCTTGATGCGGTGATTACCGCTACCGCCTGGGGCTGTCAGGAAGACACGACCAAATTTCTGGATTCCTTTGAAAGCATGGGCGAAGAATTATTGTCGCCGACTTCTTTCATTCAATCCACACACAACACGATTGGCGGCCTGATCGCGATGTCGGTGAAATGCAACGGGTATAACAATACTTTGTCGCACGATTTCATGTCCTTCGAAACGGCTCTGCTGGATGCCGTATTGTTGATGAAAGAAAATGACGCTCCGATGAATTGCTATGTAGGCGGAATTGATGAACTGACAGATTTCTCTGCAGGCATCTTTGAAAAGGCAAAATGTTTTGACGGCAATCATACCATTACAGAAGCTGCCATAAGTTTCATTTTTCATAACGATGCGAAGCAGCACAAGTCGGCTGCATTGACCAATATCACACTGACTCATACGCTGGATCAAACGATAATAGAGTTGATCAATAAAAACAAACCGGATCTGATCTTATCTTCGTCTGCTGTGAATGCGAGTGTTCCTGTATTCGATTACAGAATGCTGTGTGGAGAGTTCTCTACGGCTGCGGCTTTTGGATTGTTCCTGGCAGGAGAATTGTTGACGAAGGAAGTAACGAAGACTGCGCTTGGATTAGAATTAAAATCATTGCAAAAAATCGCCATCATCAATACCTATACAGAAGGACGTTGTTCTTACCTGGAAGTCTCCGCATGTTAACTTATAAAAACATACGTCTCGCTCATGCGCTGTTGTCTACTGCTGCCATCATTGGTTTGTTTGTATATGGAGAAGAATTCTGGTATGTAATAGGTACATTGTTACTCCTTTATTTCAGCTGCATCGTATATGGTGTATTTACCATTCGCGCCAATTTCTTTCTGACGTTTCACAATGAAAGCAATGCAACAGGTAAAGATATCGCTTTGACATTTGACGACGGACCGTCGGAACAGACGAATAAGGTGTTGGATATTCTCCAACAGTATAACATAAAGGCCACCTTTTTTCTGATTGGAAAAAGGATAAAAGGAAATGAAGAAGTGGTACAACGCTTGCTGGCAGAAGGTCATCAGGTGGGCAACCATACCTACCATCACTCCAATGCAACAGGTTTTTATCCTTTCCCAAAATTGAAGGAAGAACTGGAATCAACGAATGCGGAGATAGAACAACTGACTGGTTTGAAAATGAAATTATTCAGACCTCCTTTTGGAGTCACTTCTCCCAACATGGCAAAAGTCATCACGCAACTGAAGATGGATGTCATCGGCTGGTCAGTGCGCTCGCTGGATACCACAGCGCAGTCAGCGGAGAAGATCATCCAAAGAATTTTAAAACAAGTGAAACCCGGTGCCGTGATCTTGTTGCACGATGACAGAGAAAAATGTGCAACGGTTTTAGAAACCATCATTCCATGCTTGCTGGAACAACAGTACCGCTTTGCAACAGTGGGAGAGTTGTTTAAAATAGAAGCTTATGAAAATTAGTAGAATACTACTTGTTCTGATCTGTATCATTTGCTGTGTGCTTTCATTAAAGGCACAGACAGTAGAGAATTATACACCGGTCAGTAATGCGCAGGAAGTCAAGCAAATTTTCGATCAGATCAGACAAGCATCCAATACCATCGATGCGGATTTTGTTCAGGAAAAGAAAGTAGACATATTGGAGCATGTCATCATCTCTAAAGGAAGATTTTTGTTCAAACAAAAAAACAGTTTGCGACTGGAATATACCAGTCCATCGTACTACCTCGTGGTCATGGCTGCCGGGAAGATGCTGATCAAAGACGGAGACAAGAAAACCAAGATCGATGGCAAGGGAAGTAAAATGTTTTCTCAGATCCAGAATGTGATGGCCGGTATATTGGGCGGTCAGATCACAGACAATAAAGATTTCAAATACGAATTGTACAAAAGCGAAAGCAATTATAAAATCAGACTTTTCCCTCAAACTGGAGCCATCAAAGATTTATTGAAAGAAGTAGAATTCATTACCCATAAGAGCACGCTGAAAGCCTTGTCCATGATCATGTACGAACGCTCTGGTGATGTGACGGTGATGAAGTTTAAGAATGTAAAAATGAATGTGCCGATCGATGACAAGATGTTTGCTACTCATTAGTATCGGACTCACATTTTCCTGTGGTAGGAAATTGGTGCTTCCTTCGGATACTCTCGTGCAAAGAGAACAGTCGAAAGAAGTATTGGTAAAGTTTATACAGGTAGAAAGAGATTCGTTGCAGACTTATGAAACAGCAGTCTCTGCTTATGGGAAATATTTCTCCGGGGCTACTTATTTTAAAAATACAAAGGATACAGCGCTTCGTGTGTTATTCACTACCTACACCGGCCTGAAATTGCTGGATCTGGAGTTGTCAGAGAAAGGTTGTAGTACGATATATTCAGTGGAGCAATTGAACAATCCCATTGTGTTGAAGTTACTCTGTCATGATTTTGGATTGATAGCTGGCATAAAAAAAGAGGTAGATGTAACGAAGGTTTACAACGATAAAGAAGGGGAGAATGAGGTGTTGATGCTGAAGGGAGAAAAAGATTTATATTACTATACCACTCCGGCTCATGCGATGATCAAGGTAGTAGAGACGGTGCCAGGTAAAACAAAAATACAAACAGAAGCATACCGTGATGTAGATTCTTCTTTGGTGGTGAAGCATCGCAATTTTAATTTTAAACTGACTTTAAAAAAACTAATCGTAGACTAATATGCTGGAAGGATTATTCAATGTACAGGAGCAAGCTACCGAAGGCACAAAGAAAGTATACCATGTGCAATTGAATGCAACGCATGAAGTATTCAAGGGTCATTTTCCTGAACAGCCTGTCTTACCAGGAGTAGCGATGGTTTATTTGTCTCGTTTTTTGACTCAAAAAGTATTCGCCGGGAAAACGCTAAAAATGAAAGATGCGTCTCAGATTAAATTCCTGGCACTCGTTGATCCAAGAATCAATCCTGAATTTACCTATACCCATGAGATCGTAAAAGAAGTAGATGGTGTCATCTACGTCAAAGGAGAAATGAGATACCATGAAACGACTTTCTTTAAAATATCCGCTTCTTATAATTGAGAAATGATGTCTTTGCAAGCTGCGTTTGAAAAATACAACGTCTACGTACTGATTCCCACTTACAACAATGCGACCACCATTGCTCAGGTGATTCAGTCTGTATTATCCTATACCCATCGTATCCTGATTGTAAACGATGGTTCTACGGACCATACGAAAGAGGTATTGGCACAATTCCCTTCCATCGAACAAGTAGCTTATCCGGTCAATAAAGGCAAAGGATACGCACTGAGACAAGGCTTTAAATACCTGCAAAAAAAAGAGGTCAAATACGTCATCACCATCGATTCGGATGGGCAGCACAAAGCCTCTGATTTGATTCATTTCATCCACAACATCGACCAACATCCAGCGGCCATCATGATGGGCGCTCGTGACATGGGACAAGCCAACGTGCCAGGCAAAAGTAGTTTTGGGAATAAGTTTTCTAATTTCTGGTTCAAATTGCAAACTGGCATCAACATGCCCGATACACAAACAGGTTACCGTTTATATCCTTTGTATTTAATGAAAGATATTTCGCTCTTCACCAATAAGTACGAATTGGAAATAGAAGTCATTGTAAAGGCCGCCTGGAGAGGAATAGAAGTGGTGGCAGTTCCGATTGATGTATATTATCCAACCAAAGAAGAACGCATTTCTCACTTCCGTCCGTTCAAAGATTTCTCCCGCATCAGTGTATTGAATACCTGGCTCACTACGTTGGCTCTGTTGTATTACATTCCCAAGCGATTGATTGTCGGCGTAAAAAAAAAAATCCTACCGGGAGTTAGTTTATAATGCTTTTGCCTCACCCCATGAACCGACTTACATCAAGGCATTGTCCGTGGCTTGGGGTTTATTCATTGGCGTAGCGCCGGTATGGGGATATCAATTGCTGATCGGCATTCCATTGGCACATTTCTTTAAACTGAACAAAACCATTGCCTTTGTAGCGGCCAATATTTCATTGCCTCCCATGATTCCTTTTATCATTTATGGCAGTTTGAAAATGGGTGAACTTGTTACGGGAACCAAAGTAGATATTTTATCACGCTCCATTCATTCGTTCACTTTAAACGATA
>JAQBNU010000088.1 GCA_028288365.1 Chitinophagaceae bacterium
CCACCGGCAAACATCACTTTGCTTCCTACTACCGTAACCCCCGAACCATATCTTGGAGCACCGCTGGGAAGGGTAGAGACTTGTTTGGTTCCAGTTTGTATGTCAAAAATCTCTAACTGATCGGAAAGTAATTGTGACGATCCGACTTGTTTCACTCCTGAGTAAAAAAATATTTTATTCCCGATACTCGCTACATTGGAAGTATTTAAATCTTCTATCAAGGTATCATGAGTCCATGTTTGTGCACTAGTCGGTAAGATAAATACCAGGCAGAATAGAAAGTGGAATAATTGTTTCATAGTGTTATACCCATAGAGGAAGGAAGATATACTCTTTATCCTTCTCAATCACTGAATGTAAATAATTATAGTAGTTAAAACAGCACTAATAGTACCTGTTTAAACATTTTAAATGTCTATAAAACACGCATTTACCTTTTTATCAAGGTTTTGGTATACACGGCTGTTTTTGTTGTCAAATGTAAAATATAATATCCAGAGGAAAGATTGTCACCAATGGTTATTCCTTTTTCATGCACAGAACTCATGGATTGCACCTCGATGCCACGGCTATCATATATGGCCATGGCTATGATTTCTTCTTCTGTTTCCAATTTGATTTTCGTATTATTTTCAAAGGGTTGTGGAACGGCTATTACCTGTGTAGAAGAAACGCTCTTTGAAAGGCTCGAAGAAGAGCAAGTTCCAAGTGCTGTCCAGGCATCCTGCCAATACATTCCTGAACCAGGTCCATACGCCCAGGATGCCTGGCTACACCAACCGGAATAAGGCCAGGGTTTACATTCGTAACGTGTGCCCTCATAAGTGACTTGGCTGCCGGGTCCATAAGTTTCCCCTTCCAGGTAAGGTGGAGTATTTGTACAATTCGGAACAGGAGATGATTCCACTGAACAAGTACCCAGATCGATCCAAGCATCTTGCCAATAGAGCCCTGTACCAGGTTCGTATGCCCACGCAGCACCATTGCACCAACCGGAATAGGGATAGGGTTTGCATTCGTATTTTTTACCATTGTCTATCACTTGGCTTCCTGCTGCATAACCTGCGTTCTCTTCGTAAGTGGGAAAACTTCCGCAACTGTCTTCCGGTGCATGTACAACAAAACTGATCGCATAAGAACTGGTAGATGAATCCAAATCACCAATGGCTTTTGCTGTGATGCAATAATGTCCTGCGGGAAGATCTTTCAGGATCATCTCGTAGGGTTCACTATCTGTGACAGCAATTTTAGTCGTGCAAAGATAAAATTCAACGCTCGTGATTTCACCGGAAGGGTTATAAGCATCTGCATGAAATGAAAGGGTGGTGGGTGCCATATAGCTCGTATCACTGGGTGTTGATCGAAGAAAAATAACCGGGTTGACCTGTGCTAAACTGGTAAGAAAAGGAAAAATGAGGCATAAAAGAGCGGGTATTTTTTTGCAGTTTTTTAAAAGTAAAGACATAGCAGAACGTATAGGGATTAAAAGTGTAAATATAGATTAACTATTTGTTAATTATAGTTGTCAATTATTGAATTTTATCGAATAAATGTGACGTTTGAACGTATAAATCGTAAATGATTTGCGTATAAGTGTTAGTTATCAGAACTTTATCATGTTCTTAACGAGGGGACACTGAATGAATGAATGAATTAATAAAAGTAGGTGAACGGATAGAAATCTATCTGAAATATAAGAGTATTGGGATTAACCACCTGGGGAGGTTAACAGATACTTCCGGAGCGCAGGTGTCTAATATCATCAAGGGTAAAAATTTCGGGTTGGATAAAATCTATATTTTACTCAGTGTCTTACCAGATTTAGCTCCCAATTGGCTATTGTTTGGAGAAGGAGAAATGCTGAGAGAATCCAATTCTGCTAAGAATAGTGAACTGGATATAACCAAGCATGAAAATGAAAGATTGAAAAAGGAAGTTGAACACCTGAATGCTCAACTTACATACCAGCAGCTGGCAATAGAAGCCTATCGCAAATCTTTCGAACTGGCAGCAAATGCCAACGAAGAATTGAAAGAGATTACGAAATTTTATAAAACAAGGCAGGAGAAATAATTTTTCGCTGGTGCCAGTTCAAACTGGTGCCTAATATGACATAGAGCATATGCTCGGGTAGGGCCATGAAAAAGTGAATTTCGTATCTTGTACAAGAAGATAGTAAATACAAGTGCTGACAGTTGCAACAAAAAATACGGATCACTGTCCCGAAGCTTCGGGATCCACTGATCACTAAATAAAAAAGGCCATCTACAACAGATGGCCTTCTTCATTAAAAATGCATACAACGTTTTCATTTCTTTCTATTCCGCATCCACAACAAACCTTGTTTGAGTAAGAGTGAACAAATAAAACTCGTCGTTGCACCGATCACCGCGAGCAGCGCCGTTTTCTCCAGGTCACTGCTTTGTATATTGGCGGCAGCGCTCAGCAATGTACCGCCAATCGTGCCTGTCGCGGTGCTACTAATGACCGGATGCGGATACATGATATTCCTGATTATCGGTCTCTACGGTTGTTTGACTCACGGCAGACAATACACCACCGGCCACCCCCAGGTATCCACCCAGGCTGACAACCATAGCGGGCAAGGTCGCCGGAGCGGCCATGAGCACAGTGCCTGTAGCGACAATCCCCAATCCGAATGTTCTCAACACCCGGAAGAATTTGGGAGTAGGGGCTTTGATTCTTTCTATGACATGCATAAACATAAATTTAGACATGAAATAAACTAAGCCACTTCTACAATGGACAAGGCATTGTATGCCCCGTTGTTCAAGGAATAGTCTGCACCGTTTACATTCTGGAAGAACTCAATCTTCAGCAGGAACAACTTCGTTCCTGTACCTGCCGGTACAGCCGGAGGATTCAGTGTGATGTTCAATGTTTGTGCATCGATCGGAGTAGAAGGTGTACTCGTTTGCTGCAACTCGTACACACCGCTTGCCAGGTCAACATTGGCAAATCCTCCACTGATCACCAGGTGCGTAGCCGCAGGTGGAAAGAGGATGTCATTGAGCGGGACGATCGGTTGAAGGGTAATCACACCTGTAGCCGTGTCTACTGTAAAGGCAGTGGATAGCACGCTGCTGAGTACAGCATCGATGTTGAAGTTAAAACCTTTCAGCAAGGCTTTTCCTTCCGCCGATTGCAAACCAATGGCAGGTGTACGTTTTCCACGCACACTGGTCTTGTCAAGTTTACGGATGTCAGACATCAGTTTGGTGATCCTTGATGTGACACGGTTGTCCGCTACATCTGCCATCAGTGGCTTGAGTGCGTCGCGTATAATTTTACCCGCTTTGCCCGCTGCTCCAAATTCCGCTCCATTTTCACGGGTACGGATGAAAGAAGGATCACTGGCAATACGTGCCGCATCGACGCTTGTTTTTTTACGTACCAATTGCCCGTCCTGGGATTGGTAGAAGTTGAGGTCGTCAATTGTTCCTCTGAACTTTAAAATTCCATTTTGTTTTGCCATGTTTTTATATGGTTTAAGTGAAACATGATGCAATAGTAAGACGAGTCTCAAACGCCTGCAAATAGGGCGTTCCGGTATGAACCATAAGTGGTACTTTGTTCTGAAAAAGAACATTTGTTCTTAGAAAATAAGTTTAAATTTGTGCTGCCAATGCCGACCCAACAGTATGGATACTGTATAGATAGTGTATAGATACTGTATGGGTAGTGTATGGATAGTGTATGAAGTACAAACGGATCTGTGTCTATCCGAAAGACGTGCAACTCATCACTGGAAAAAGTGAACGCTACGGCAGAAAACTATTGACCAAAATCAAAGTGGACTTGAAAAAAGACAAACACCACTTTGTAAGCATCGATGAATTCTGCCAGTACACGGGCCTTGACCGGGAGCAGGTGCAACAGTACCTTTCGATCTAAATGTCGTTGATCTCATCAATAAAAAATCTTCAGAGCCCATCTCCATTTTATTTGCTGCCAGTTGATTCCATTTAGTCAATCGTAAAAAAAAACAAGCCTCCCGAAAGAAAAGGCTTGTTATAGTCCCGCATTTTATTTTTTTAACTCTCCCGTGTGCAACCGGATCATTGAGAGGCAATATAAAAAAGATAAGGTAATAAATGGTGAACTTTGTAAATTATTTATTTACTCTTGGTTTTACTTAAAAACATGGAACAGCTTTTTTTAAAACAAAGGTATGGTGTGGTGGGCGTCCACGAAAAGAGCGAATGGATGAAAGCATTGTCAGCGATTAACTTCGTGTCGTATAAAGGAACCACCAATGCTTTCATTCATTGGTTTTCGTGGCGCCCTTTTCTTTTGTTTCTTTTATTTTGGGCGAGCAAAAGAAAAGAAAGAGGACTGTGCGAAGAGTAATGTCATCATCTTTTAAATAGTCTTTGCTCGGGGCTAGCATAACAGAAAGAGAAACAGAAAGAGAGCGGATGATTCATCCGCTCTCTTTCTCTGGAGAACTCCCTTTCAGGGGATTTAGGAGCGCAGCAACGAGTTATGCCCACGAAATAGTCCTACAGACTATTTTTTTTCTTATATTTAACAGTCAGAACAATTCCAGCTATGAACTATATCCTGAGTATGCTATTCTTGGGAATGTCCGTTTGGGCGACCGCTCAAAACCTCATCGTTGACCCCGGAGCGGAAACCGATCCTACCTCTTCCGGATGGGTGAGTGTAGCAGGCTATTGGGTCAGCGGATCCGAAGTAGCGGCGCATGGCGGCAGCTATCATTTTTATGCAGGAGGAACGGCCGGTGCAGGCGTATTGAGTGAACTCTATCAGGACGTGAACGTATCCGCAGACGCGGCCAGCATCGATGCGGGGTTGGCTACCGCTACCTTTTCTGCCTGGTTACGCTCCTATAGTTTCGGCTCTGGCGACCCGGGACGTGTATACGTCGAGTACCGCGATGCTTCTAATGCCGTATTGGCCACCTACGACACCGGCAATCAGAGTCCTTTATCCTGGACACAGTATAGCAATTCACGAACAGTGCCCGTGGGCACACGTAGCATCCGCATCCGCCTGGTGACGTCAGCAGTGAAGGGGACCGATGCCGATGGTTATTTTGATGATTTGTCGTTGACGATCACAGCGCCCATGCCGGTGGACCTGTTGTATTTCAAATCGTCGGTATACGGCGCTGTCGTTGAACTCCACTGGGCAACAGCTGCCGAAACTTCCAATGCTTTTTTTACCATAGAAAAATCAACGGACGCTAGTCAATGGAAAGTATTGGGCGTCATAGATGGTGTGGGCAACACGCAACAATTGTCTTCCTACGGCTTCACTGATGAACAGCCGCTTTCAGGTATTCAATATTACCGTTTGACACAAACGGATGAGAACGGAACAACCACCAACCATCCCATCATTTCAGAAACGTTTGGTGGCGCTGCTCCAACGCTGATCCTGTACCCGAATCCCAACGAGGGACGATTGACTATCCATACAGGAACGGATGTGATAAAATCCTTACAAGTCTTCTCTGCTTCGGGACAACTGTTATGGTCTGCACAAAATATTTTTGATCGGGAATACTTCCTCGACTGGACTCCTCAACCCGCAGGCTATTATACCGTTGAAGTGCTCACGGAGCGCGGCATACAGCGCGGTACGTTTAGTAAATACTAAATCAATAGGATTTTTTAAAGTGAATGGTTGTTGAGATGTTAACTCCTAAGCCCGCGCGAATGCGCTAAGACAAAAAAGGCACAAGCAAATGCTTGCGCCAGCGAGAGCATTTGCTCGGGAACAGCATAACACGAACTGCTCTACATAAACTCCTAAGCCGCGCGAATGCGCTAAGACAAAAAAAGGCACAAGCAAATGCTTGCGCCAGCGAGAGATCTCAGATTTCTCATTTCTGATCTCTCAAGGTCACCTCCATAAAACGCACCACCGCCGCATCCACTGTAACAAGAGGCTTAGAAAGTTCTTCGTTCGCATATACATCGTACAAACCAAACGCTTCCAATGCAGCAGTAAACGATCCGGCATCATCGGTTTGTATCGTTTGTACCTGACGTGTCATGCGGTTTCTGCAATACAAGGTCGCATGCGGAACAACACTGCTGTCAGGAGCCTGGCAACGGCCCTGGACAAGGTGTGTGGTGATCGTGTCCTCCAATTGAACGGTGAGGTAACTGATACCGGAGTTTTCGCGAGCGTCTACGTCTTTTTCAAAAAAGGCATAAGCCTTTCCATCGCCTTTGGTAAAAGACAGGAGTGCCGTGGTATCCGAATTGATCGGACATAAAAAAGAACCGCTGGAGTCTGCTTTATAGCTCATGACCGTATCCGTCGCATAATCCATGAGCTGCACGTCGCTGTTGCGGATGAGTTCCTTGCCCTGCATGATTTTCACTTTCACATAACGCTGGTGTGTGCGGGCAATGCTTATACGTTGTTGGACAGATTTTTTCTCCCGGTCTTGCTCTACGAAGGCGATGCTTTTCATCGCGTAACCGTTCTTGTAGATTTTGATGGTATAATTTTTTCCCGGTACCAGGGCACAATGTACCGTTCCGTTTTTATTGCTGTGCAACACATGTTTCGTTTCACCACTTTCTTCCTCCAATACTTTGACGAGGCAGTTGACGAGTGGTTTGTATTGGAGTTGATCGCTCACCTCCAGCTGCCAGTCGATCTTGTAGATCTTCACGTGAAAAAGATCGTCGTTTCCGTTTCGGTTGCTGGAAAACAAACCCGTCCTGGAAGAATCGGTAAGTACCAGAGAGAAGTCGTCAAAGGCACTGTTGACGGGGTATCCTAGGTTGTACAGGTACGTATCGTTGCTGTCGGTTTTACTGGCATACAGATCAAGACCACCCATGCCCGCATGTCCGTTGGAGGCAAAATACAGGACTTGATCTTTACTCACAAAAGGATACATTTCATGACCGGCGGTGTTGATCAAGGCGCCAAGGTTTTCAGGACTGCTCCATTGCGCGCCTTTCCAATAGCTGCGGTACAAGTCTGTTCCTCCGTAACCACCGGGCATGTCCGAGACAAAGTACAGGGCTTGTTGTGTGGTGTCAAAGAAGGGATGACCATAAGAATACCGACGGTCCACAAAAGACAAAGCCTGTGATTTACTCCAGGCTTTTTTAGTTGCAGCATATTCCGAGTAATACAAAGACAGCTTGCCTTTTTCAAAGAGTTTATCGCTGTTCGAACCATACACCGCTTTGCTATCCTGATCCCAGAACGTCACCGGTCCGTCGTGTCCGGACGCATGACGAAAGGCATGGAAAGGTGTGATGCGATCATTGCTTGCTGCTGCCGTAAACAAATGCGACAAGGGTTGGTGGTTGTCGGCGGCTACACGTGTGATGAGGCCGTCTGTGGGTCTGGAGGAACAAAAGACCAGATCGTTTTTATAATAGACCGGTGCGTAATCGGCATACAGTGAATTGCCGGCGTAGGGCTGTATGCTGTATTGCAGCGAGTCTTTGTAAAAGGAAGCATACTGCGTGGTTTCTTTCAACAGCAGTGTGGCTCGGGCATCTCCGGGATGCTGCGCCAGGTAAGCGCTGACACCTGCATGGGCTTCATGGACCTTGCCGTTCATGATCAACACTTCTGCAAAATCCAGTTGACGATCTTCCGGCAGGGCAGGTATTTTTCTATACCAGTTTTCTGATTCGGGTGTGCGGTACAAATGCTTCAACGCGTCAGCTATGGCCAACTGTGCCTTGAGGGGAGCTTCCCGATGAGAGAAATAAGTGTAATATAATTTAACGGCTTCTTCGTAATTTTTCTCCTTGTAAAAATGATTGGCTTTGTGCAGGTCGTTCTTGCCTAAAAAAGCAACGGTATACTCTTGTGCATGCGCGGCAGGAGCAACGGCAAGCAGGCATGCCCAAAGGCAGCAGACAAAGAGGCGATATCCAGCGGTACCGACAGCCATGTTTAACACACCGGTAAATGAACAGTAAAGGTAGAGCCTTTGCCAGGAGTACTTTCCAGAGAAATGCTACCACCCAGTTTCAGTATGTTCTGTTTCACAATGTACAAGCCAAGTCCTGTTCCGTTAGAATCATGAGAGTTCCTGAAAAAGGAAGAAAATACTTTCTCATGAAATTCTGCTGCGATACCCACACCATTGTCTGTGAAAGAAAAGTCAATAAAGTTTCCTGTTTCCTGGCTGGCAATGGTTAATGTTTTTTGTTCTTTCCTTTGATCTGAATATTTGATGGCATTCTCAATCAGGTTCTGTACAATGGAATGAAACAAGGTACGGTCGGTGGTCAACACCAGGGAAGGCGGCACGTTGCTTTGTATGTGGATGGTGGTATAACCTTCTATGCTGTTCAATTCCTTTAGAATTTCCTGCACCACATCGTGCGCATTGACGGCAGAGAGCGTGAGTTCTGATTTTGCATCTTTAGCCAGCAGCAACATTTCTGTCACCAGATTATCCAGCTTCACCGAGCTGTTATGGATCAGGCCAAACAGTTCCAGTGCATCTTTATCTTTCACTGTGTGCGGAGCCAGCGAACTCAGGGCCGTGATGGCCTTCAGCGGACCTTTGATATCATGTGAAGCACGGTAAGCGAAAATATCCAGTTGTTTGTTTTGTTCTTCAATCAGTTTTTTCTGTTCGTTCAATTCATGATTGGACAACAACAAATTGCTGCGTTGTTTTCTCATCTTGCGTGCAATGAGGTAAGACGATACGGCAAGGAACAACAGGCACAGCGTGATGATGCTGAAGACAGTGAATGAACGGGTGTTCTTGCGTTCTGCCACCATTCTTTTCTCTTGTTCGATTTTAAGTTTGGTAGCCGTGATCAGGTTGATGGAATCTTTTTCCAACAACATCATCTTTAATTTATCAATGAGTTCTTTGGTTTGTTCTTCTGCTTTTTTAAACGCGATGGCATTTTGTTCAAACTCTCGTTCGAGCTTTTTCAAATAGGCTTTCAGTCTCAGACGTTCTTCTTTCGTCAGGTTTTTTTCTTTATCCAGTCGCTGGGTAATGCTGGAGATCTCCTCTTTGATCTTGTTGTTGTTCAGGATCAATCGCTGTCTTTCTAAATAAATGTCATGAGTAATTCTTTCAAAGTCTCCTTTGTATTGATTGTATGTATTGGAAACACGGGCAGAGTCGATGGACAACTGTGCGGCTACGTCTTTCTTCGCTGTGGCAATCGCGGCTTCATGGAGGGCCGCTTCTTTGGTGTGCCTGGACAAAACAGGTGTTCGTGCATGCGCATCGGCAGAGGGAATACTTTTTGTAGTGGTACTGCCGGCGAGGGAAGGAAGAGCGCTGTTCGCTTTCCTTTTTACCTTCACGAGTAATTCTTTGGCATCTTTATAATAACTGAATTTAACAATGTCGTACGCTGCCGATTCGATGAGTACTTCAAAAGGCATCTCCAGTGCTTCTTTGATTTTTAAATCGTAATGGCCCTTGGCATCAGAAGAAAAAGCAGGGTAGTCGTGTACGATGACTTTGATGCCTTTCACCGGCTGATCTTTTTCATCTCTTACCTTTACGTGCAAGGTATCGTAGGTGGAGGCATAAGAAAAAAGACTTGATGCCAGGCATAACCATACTAAAAAAAGTGTTTTCATAAATTGTTACCTGGTTATTAAATTGTTCGTGCGGACGACCTCTATGCTATTTACGATAAAAAATAAAAAATGACCGAGACAACACCCAATTTTACATTGTTTTTTTTGAACAAAGGAACAACTGTAGGAGGGTTGATTTTATACTATTGATGACGGACGATGATTTTATCGTACACCGGAGCCGCTCCTGATGCGTTCATGACTTCCAGGATATAATTGCCGGAAGACAGACTACTCAGGTCAATTTGCGTGCTGGCTTCGCTGAGTGATGCATGGTACACTTCTACACCCAATACAGAAGTGATGGATACTTCATACGGACTGGTATGAAACAGTTCCTCGTTGATGGCAACATCAATGTAACGATCCGCAGGATTGGGACCGATCTTGATCAGGTTGCTGTTGTTCGACACAGAGCGTTCTACATAAACAATTTTAGAAGCCACGGACTGACCATCGTTATCGTATTGCACGACGCGGTAATACGCAAAGCTAAGGTCTCCAATGTTGGAGTCGGAAAACGTGTAGTCGTGTAAGGTGTTGGAATTGTTGGCGCCTTGCACGGTGCCGATGGAATCCCAGGCTGTACCCTGCACCAGCCGCTGCACGACAAAGTAATGATTGTTCAGTTCCATCGCTGTTTGCCAGGAGAGCGTATTGTGATCGCTTGCTGCGTTGACGCTGATGCCGATGAATTCTACCGGCAAAGGATTAAAAGCGGTACCAACGGTGAAGAGGTCTCCATTCACCAGGTTGGTGGTGAAGTAAACGGTTTTAGTAGCAGAATTGTAAGAGTCGGCGGTTTGCGGTGCCACATCGTTGTCTGCAAAACCATCGTTGTCTCTGTCCACCAACAAGCGCAAGTCTGAACCTGTGATAGCAGAAGGCACCGCCGAAAGATTGACGGCCAACAATACATTTCCCACGGTTCCTGTTTCCTGCGTTTTCCATACCCTCACCAGTCGGTTGAGGATGACCACGCCGTCTACATCTGTTCCGCTGAAAGCTTGTGCCCCATTGTTATTGCCGATGATGAAAAAATCACGATCGCTGTCGAAGGCATTGGGCGTGGCTTGTGTACCGCCATTATCGACCAGCGCCATGTCTGTCATGTTATCCGTTTCAATCGATATGGAGCGGCGCTGATCGAGTTCAGAACGATCGTCTCTTCCTATCGCCGCAATGTTGTGCTGGTAGACAGAAGAGCCGGTCCAT
>JAQBNU010000113.1 GCA_028288365.1 Chitinophagaceae bacterium
AACAACGCGGACGCGTCATGGGTTTTATGCAAATGGGTTTTGGTGCCAGTCAGGTATTGGGCATACCCATCGGCTTATATATCTCTAACCACCTGGGCTGGCAGGCTCCCTTCTTCATGATTGTAGGTCTGGCGACGGCAATATGGTTCATCATTCTTTTGAAATTAAAACCGATTGATGAACACCTTAAATTAAAACAAGAGCACAATGCCTTTTTGCATTTATGGAACACGGTAAAAAATCGCGACTATAGAATCGGCTTCATGGCCACGGCCTTGATGTCACTCGGAGGCTTCATGATGATGCCCTGGGGAAGTGCCTTTTCGATCAACAACTTGCAAATCACACAAGAACAACTGCCTCTCTTATTTATGCTCGCAGGTGTAGGATCATTGTTTGTGATGCCTGTCATCGGGAAACTCAGTGACAGCTTCGACAAATTCAAACTCTTTGCCTTCGCATCTATATTTTTGATGGTTGTCGTAGTCGTATATACCAACCTTACTCCTTGTCCTTTCTGGATAGTAGTATTGGTGAACGTACTCATGATGATTGGCGTGATGAGTCGCATGGTACCTTCTATGGCATTGACGACGGCTCTTCCTGGCATGCAGGACAGAGGTGCCTTCATGAGCATCAACTCTTCTTTGCAACAAATGGCAGGCGGTGTAGCAGCAGCCATCGGTGGATTGATCGTGATACAAAAAGACAATTACAGTCCGCTTGAACGTTACGACACCTTAGGTTTTGTGATCGTCGGCATTTCTTGTGTCTGCATTGTTATGGTTTATCGTGTGAGCAAACTTGTGAAAGCGAAGAATACACAAACTTCAGTAAAGCCTGTTGTTGCAGAATAAGTCATTTACCGTTTAAAAAAAAGTATACTTTGTTCAACTGCTTCTTGAAAAGCAGAAGGCATTGTTTCAAAAGTCGCGGGATGCACTCCACCAAAAGTATGTCCCGCGTCTTTGATAATAAGCAGTTCACTGTTCGGAACATTCAAATGAATGGCATACGCATCCTCTACAGCGATCGTTTCATCAGCCGATCCATGGATAATCAGCAGTGGCTGCCGGATTTTTTTTGCCGCACCTAAGACAGACAATCGCGCATTATTTTTCAGCAAGTCATCGTAATAACTATAATACAAAGGCATGTCTTGCTGCGTGCGTGCATTGCGAATATAACGTACACCCTCAGACTTCCACAAAGCCAGTTGATCCGGTGTATAACCCGCTAATAAGTCTGCCACCGCTGCCCAGGTGACAACCTTCTTCACACGAAGATCTTCTGCCGCTTGCAACAAAACCAGCGATCCTCCTCTGCTGTGACCGATTAGAAAAATTTCTTCCGTATTCACTTCCTGCAAAGGCAAAGGGGCCGAAGCAGTAGTTACAAAATTCATCACGGTATTTAAATCTTCTAAATGCTGGCTCAACGTATCACGACCAAATGCTTCCAGGTCAGCAAAGTCAAGCGGTTGATCAGGTGTGGTACCGTTATGTGATAAATTTACTTTGATACAACACCAACCCCGGATGGCCAATTCTTCCGACAACAAGGGAAAAGGTCCCCAGTCTTTAAAGCCTTTAAAACCATGTACAAAAATCACGACAGGTTTTTTATGATGATCTTCACGACAGGTGAAGTCAATCAGAAAAGGACGACCCGCATGTGTATGCAATACATGAGAAAACTGTTTCATCTGCATACAGGAATAAAATGGTTTCTGCTTGTGAATT
Source organism: Chitinophagaceae bacterium (assembly GCA_028288365.1). GTDB lineage: Bacteria > Bacteroidota > Bacteroidia > Cytophagales > Cytophagaceae > JACMQM01. The sequence continues at coordinate 1,743 of JAQBNU010000113.1, forward strand.
TATAACTTAAAAAACTCTTTCAAATTTTTCACCAGCTCTCGCAAGCTCGCTGGTTTTACAATGTATGCGGCAGCACCGAGTTCTTTGGCTTCGTTTACAAAAACCATTTCCGAAGAAGTAGAACATACCACTACCGGAATATTTTTTAAGTCGTCATATTTTTTCAATTCCTGCAATACCTGTCTGCCACTCATGCGAGGCATATTCAAATCCAAAAAAATATAATCCGGTTTGTAGGTTTTATCTGTTGTTAATTTTTGCAGGGCCGCTATTCCATCGGTTACAAATTCACAGGAGATAGAAGGATCTACCTGTTCCATCGCCATCTCGAAGATCTCGTGATCATCCACATCGTCATCAATCATCAAACACTTTATACTCATCTCCAAACAGGCTATAACCAAATATAATATTTCTACATTTCTTTAAGCACTTCTTAAAATAATTTTAAATACTAATATCTCAATGTAAGCAATAGGATCGAGGAATTAATTCCCCATAAAACCTAGTCTCTATGTTTTATACCGTAATGGTTTGCTCGAGATCAAACATTTCAATTTTTATTCTTCTTCTACATTGCGTTTAGATAATAAATCATATGCTCCATGTATGACAATATTTGCATGTTGATCCATTGATAGTGGAAGAATCACTTCTGTATAATCTTCATCTACTATACCTAACGAAACTTCAACCATATCAAATACATAGTCTAATTTTTGTTTTCCTTTAGCAATGAAAATATAATTAGCATTAGCACTATTAACAATCGCTTTAGAAGGAAGAGCCCATGATCTTTTTTTATTGGTTTCAATGTAAGCTGTTAAATACATACCAGGAAGCAAAGAGGGATCTTCTTTGTCTAAATGACAATGAATACGTACCGTTCTATCTTTACTGATTTCTTTGCCAATTAAATATACAGATGCCGTACGAGGCTCGGTTTCTCCATTCACCTCAAACCTTACTTTTTGTCCAATCTTCAAGCTCATCACATCTTTTTCAAAAGCAGTAAGCTCTACATGTAAATGACCTATGTCTACAATCTTACAAATGATATCATTGGGATTGACAAACATACCAATGTTCACATTCACTTGTGTCACATAACCAGTAATAGGAGCTAATACACGAATCTGTTTAGATATTCCTTTTTTTTGTAATTGATCTACACTGATATTAATCAGACTCAGTTTTTCTTTCAACCCACTTACTCTTGCCTGAAGCGTTTCAAATTCAGATTGCGTCTGTTGATAAACTTTAGCGGAGTTGACATTTTCTTTTTGTAATTCATTCTGGCGGTCCATTTCCAATTGCATATAATCCAACTTGCTTTTATTCTCCAGGTAATCCTGCTGAAGTTGGATGTAGTCGGGATGCTCCATCACAGCAATGACTTCTCCTTTTTTTACTTTTAATCCTTGCAGCAAACTGGTTTGCTTAACGATCCCCGCATAGGGTAAAGAAATCGTTACAAGATTTTGAGGCGGTACATCAAATATACCATTGACCTTGATCAGACCACTCATGCTTCGCTCTTCCAAATGACCGAGCACAATACCAGCACTTTTGTATTGTGGTTCAGTCAGCGTGACCAATGAAGTTTCCGCAACAGTAGAGTCGGCGTTTGCTATTTCTTTCGGAGATTGATTGCACGAAAAAAATAAGAGCGCAATACTATTAATCAGAAACAATAGCGTTCTATTTTTCATATCCATGATTTATTTTTTTAATTATTACCAATGATAAATTCTATATTAATGACGGACTGGTTATACTGATTAAGTAAATTGAGATAATCAGTGCGTGTGGTCAATGCTTTATTTAAAGAAGTCATGTATTCTACATAATTGATATCACCTGCCTTGTATGCCTTCTGAGCATTGGTAAGTATCAAAGCTGCCTGAGGCAATACATTCTTTTCATAATAACTCAAGCTCGTATTGTACTTGAAATATACCTGCAACAACTGTTGGTATTGACCATTGATGTTGCGTTGCATTAAATCATATTGCGTCTCTGCGATTTTCACACCAAAGTCTGCCGCCTTGATTCTTGCGGCCTGAGCTCTGGCCCACAATGGGATAGAGATGCCCACCATGACCCCCTGAAATCTAGTAGAAGCATTATAATACTGTTGAATACCGTTATCGTTATCTTGATAACCACGTAAGGATTGATTAAAATAACCAAAATTAAAATCAGGCATTAACCGAGAACGCTCTACTTGTTTTTGTTTTTGATTCACATAAATTTGTTGCTTCATAAAAGACAAAGCTGGATTAGAAGAAACAGCCACGCTATCATTAGTGAATACCAGTGGTCGCTTGGCAAGAACGGAATCCTGTAATACCAATGCTGATTTAGTGTTCATCAGCACTGCCATGCGTTGAAGCATAATATCTATATCCGCTTTATTTTGAAATAACTGATTCTTAATTTCGTACAGTTGCGTTTCTGCTGTTATTTTTTCCAGATAGTTGCTTTCTCCGCTTCTATACTTAATAGATGCAGCTCTTAAATATTCGGTATAAATGCTGTCTTGATTTTCCAACAAACGCTGACGAGCCGCAAAGAACAACAATTGATGCCAGGTTTGTTTCACGTTGTACACCAATTCATTTTGTACCACATCTTTTTTCAATTCGCTGCTTTGACTATTGGCGCGTGCCAACTCTGAAAGATTCATATAAACAGAAGGGAACGCAATACTTTGCGAAACTGTAATGTTTAAATCATTCCTGTAACTATTATACTGTCCGTACATTCCCGTCACATTTGCCTTGGCCAGATCAAAAGAAGTTTTTTGAAGTGTTCTATTTTGTTCTATGACATACTGCGCAGATTTCACATTGCCATTATTCGCGATAGCCTGTTGAATACAATAATCCATTGTGATCACCGAATGCTGTGCCATCACGGTAGAGGAAGAGATCAACAATAACAAAACAATACCCGCGACATTTTTCCCAGAATGCTTAAATTTAATTCCATTCTCAAACCAGGTGTACAATACAGGAAGCACAAGTAAAGTCAATAAAGTAGCCGACAACAACCCTCCTATGACCACCGTCGCTAAAGGCTTCTGCACTTCCGCTCCGGAGCCATGCGATAAAGCCATGGGGAGAAAACCCAGCGAAGCCACAGTAGCCGTCATAAGCACCGGCCTCAAACGAATAGCCGTTCCTTGTAGAATAATTTCTTTCAAATCAGTAATCCCTTCCTTTTTCAAACGATTAAATTCTCCGATCAGTACAATCCCATTCAATACGGCTACTCCAAATAAAGCAATGAAACCAATACCCGCAGAAATGCTAAATGGCATACCTCTCAAATATAACGCCCATATACCACCAATAGCAGAAAATGGGATAGCGGAGAAAATCAATACCGATTGCTTCATGGAACCAAAAGTAAAAAACAGTAAAATCAAAATAAGAAACAGAGCAACAGGGACGGCAACCATAAGCCGCTGTTTCGCTTCTACCAAGTTTTCAAACTGACCGCCATAAGTGACATAATAACCGGGAGGAAATATAATTTCTTTTTCAATGCGTTGTTTCATTTCATTCACAATGCTCTCCACATCACGTCCTCTGACGTTAAATCCCACTGTTAACCGGCGTTTGGCAGCTTCTCGTTGAATTTGATTAGGCCCAGCCTGCAATTTCACCTCTGCAACCTGTAGCAATGGAATTTGTTTACCTTCTCTATTGGCGACAAAAATAGTACTGATGTTTTCTATTTCCTGACGGTTGTCTTTTTCCAATCGGACCACCAGATCAAAACGTTTTTCTCCTTCGTAAACGATGCCGGCGCTTGCTCCAGCAAAGGCCGCTAAAATAGTACGGTTCACGTCTTCTACAGAAACATTGAACTGATATAATTTGTCTCGGTCAATTTTTACTACGACTTCAGGCAAACCTGTCATCTGCTCCAGGTATAAGTCCTTCGTACCCTCCACTTCCGTTACGATAGCACCTATTTTTCTCGATAAATTAGTCAGCTCATCCAAGTCCTCTCCGAAAATTTTTACTGCTACATCCTGCCTCGCTCCTGTCATCAATTCATTGAAACGCATTTGTATGGGCTGTTGAAAACCAAATGATACACCAGGAATGGCACTCAACTCCTTTGACATTTTGGTGACCAATTCTTCTCTGCTATTTGCAGAGGTCCACGTTTCTTTATCTTTTAAAATGATCATCAAATCGCCCGATTCGAGCGGCATGGGATCGGTAGGAATTTCACTTGATCCTATTTTTGCCACCACTTGTTTGACTTCCGGAAATTTCTTCAGTAAAATATTTTCTGCCTTTAATGAAACATCTATCGTCTGTGAAAGAGAACTACCCGTAAGAATTCTTGTTTCTACTGCAAAGTCTCCTTCTTCCAAAGAAGGAATGAATTCGCCTCCCATGCGAAGAAAGGCAAATACTGATACAACCAATAAAACAATCGCAATACCTACTACTTTAAACTTATGATTCAACGTATGATGAATGACCGGATCATATAAGCGATGAAACATGTCCATCATTTTATCAGAGAAGTTTCGCTTGTGCGAAACATTTTTGTCCAACAACAAAGCCGATACCATGGGCACGTAAGTCAAAGACAAAATAAAAGCACCTAGAATAGCAAAACCCACTGTTTCCGCCATGGGACGAAACATTTTCCCCTCCACACCTGTCAATACCAAAATCGGTAAGTAAACAATCAGGATAATGATCTCTCCGAAAGCCGCAGAACTACGAATCTTCGAAGCAGCCTGGTAAACTTCTTCATCCATCTCCTCTTGTGTCAGTCGATTGATTTTAGACAAACCCAAATGATGCATGGTAGCCTCAACGATAATAACGGCACCGTCTACGATAAGACCAAAATCAATGGCACCCAAGCTCATCAGATTGCCCGAAACACCAAATAACTTCATCAGTGAAATCGCAAACAACAAACACAACGGAATCATAGAAGCAACAATGAGTCCGCCTCGAAAGTTGCCCAGAAACAAGACCAATACAAAGATCACAATCAAGGCACCCTCTATTAAATTTTTAGAGACCGTAGTAATTGCTCTATTCACGAGGTGTGTACGATCAAGAAAAGGTTCTATGCGAATACCTTCTGGAAGTGTTTTTTCAATCTGAGCAATTCGTTCTTTTACTTTTTGAATGACTTTATTGGAGTTTTCTCCCTTCAGCATCATCACTACCGCTCCTACTACTTCTCCTTTCCCATTGCGTGTCATGGCACCATAACGATTGGCATTTCCAAAACCAACTATAGCTATATCACGGATCAATACAGGCATGCCATTGTCCGTAATGGAGACTTCTATTTTTTCAATATCAGACAAGTCTTTGATCAAGCCTTCTGTGCGAATGAAATAGGCACTCGGTTTTTTATCAATATAAGCCCCACCAGTATTTTGATTGTTGCGTTCCAATGCAACGAATACATCCTGGATGCTCAAATTATAACTTCTCAGTTTATCTGTATTGAGAGCGATCTCGTATTGTTTGACCAATCCTCCAAAACTACTGACATCCGCTAAACCTTCTGTACCCAAGAGCTGTCTGCGTATGATCCAATCCTGTATAGTACGCAGGTCCATAATGCTATATTTACTTTCATAACCCGGTTCGACCTCCAATGTATATTGATAGATTTCTCCCAAGCCACTACTGACAGGACCTAACATGGGTATACCCACTGTAATGGGAATATTCTTACCGGCCTCGCTCAGACGTTCACTCACCTGTTGCCTGGCCCAATAAATATCCACTTCGTCTTTAAACACTACTGTCACAACGGACAATCCAAAACGAGAAATAGAACGAACCTCTTCAATCTCTGGAATAGTCGCCATGGCTTGTTCCACTGGAAAAGTAATGAGTCGCTCCACCTCCTGCGCCGCAAGAGAAGGTGATTGTGTGATGATCTGCACCTGATTGTTGGTGATGTCAGGTACCGCATCGATGGGTAATTGTGTAGCAGAGTAAATCCCTACTGCTATCAAAGCCAGCGTAAACAAGCCTATGATGAGCTTGTTCCGTATAGAAAAACGTATGATGTGATCAAGCATAATATAGTAATCAGTAACCAGTGGTCAGTGATCAGCGCAAACCGATTTACTATCCACTTCAATTGAAAATAATAAGGTAAAAGTATAGAATACCTTTGCAAAAGAAAACTGATACTAGAGTTTGGGAGGTTGCCAGATGCTGTGGTATACAGGCAAAGGCATGGAAGCCCCGTAAGGCGTGTGATCCTTTTGGTGATGAATTACTTTAGGAAAAGTAAAGGTCAGGGCATCGGTGTGAATAATACTCGCTGTATTGCAACAAGCACAGATGCAAAAAGGAGAACAGGTATCCATGTCGTCCTCTTCGTGTGAATGTGAGGCTTCATGTGCCACTATATCTTCACACGTATACGCATCCTGACAAGGAGCCAGCGTAATGGCGAAAAGGTAACAAGCGAAGATGTAAATGAAGCGTTTCACACAAGTAAGATAGGGAAAAGTGGTCAGTTGTCAGTGATCAGTGGTCAGTTTTTTTTAATTAATATTGACTGACCACTGTCCACTATCTATTTAAACATATTACCCAGCGAATCTGAGATCCCGCCCAAAGCATTGGAAGAACCACCACCTTGCATCAATGATTCTATTTGTGAACCAATACCTGCAGGTAATTTATCTTTCAATACAGACACGACTGTATTAACGGCTACCTGAGCTTGTGCTTCTGTGATCCCTGTTTTTTCTGCTACAAGTTTTACGATGTTTTCCATGAGTCGTTAGTGATTAGTTTTTTGTTTGTTCAAAGATAAATATTTTCGATATATCGCTTGACAAATAATAGGATAAAAACAATCCATATTCATCAACAATCAACTATATATCATCCGTGTAACATAAAAAAACTAACGACTAGCCAGCGGCTTCGGACTTCTCTGCCCCGCACCGGTATATTCACTCAGCGGTCTGATCAATCGGTTGTCGGCTGCTTGTTCCATGATGTGTGCCGTCCATCCGGTGATGCGGCTCATGACAAACAACGGTGTGAACCATTCTATTTCAAATCCCATCATGTAGTAAGCGGGACCGGTAGGAAAATCTAAGTTGGGATAAATATTTTTCTTTTCGATCATGGTTTGCTCCAGGATCTCATACATTTCCACCCACTTTTCTCCTTGCTTCGCAGCGGCCATTTGCTGCATGTATTTTTTCATAGTCGGTACGCGCGAATCGCCATTGGTATAGACTCGGTGACCAAAACCCATGATCTTTCTTTTTTGTTCCAAGGCATCCAGCATCCATTGTTTGGCTTTCTTTGGATCACCAATCTCTAGCATGGTGTGCATCACTTGTTCATTGGCACCACCGTGCAACGGACCTTTCAGCGCTCCTACTCCACCAACCACGGCACTGTACAAATCCGATAAGGTAGAAGTAATCACACGCGTTGTAAATGTAGAGGCATTGAAACTATGCTCAGCATATAAAATCATCGATACATCAAATGCTTTCACCACTTCAGGCGCAGGTACTTCTCCGAAACACATGTGAAAGAAATTGGCAGAAAAATCCAATGTCTCACTTGGTGCAATCACCGGTAAGCCTTTCTGATGGCGGTAAGCGTAAGCAATAATGGTGGGTATCTTTGCCAACAACAACATGAATTTATCTCTGTTGGTCTGCGGATCATTTTCCCAAATCAATTTATCTTCCATGCCGAAGTAACTGATGCCTGTACGCACTTTATCCATGGGATGTGCATCGGAAGGAAACAAGGCAATGACTTGTTGTAGATGCTCAGAAATGGTTCTGTATTTTTTTTCTTTCGCTGCAAACTCATTCAACTGACTTTGTGTTGGAAGATCTTCATGCACCAACAGGTAAGCCACTTCTTCAAAGCTGCAGGTTTCTGCCAACTCCTGAACAGGATAACCGCGGTACACCAACGAATTGATTTCAGGCATCACTTTAGAAACTTTCGTTTCGTCAACGATCACGCCTGCCAGGCCTTTGGGAACTTTGATCTTTTCACTCATAGAGGTGTCTATTAAATAGTGGGTTGAATAAGGTTAGGTATTTTATAGAAGATAATCATTAGCGTTAGGTTTATCTGGGCGTGCCCCTTCGGGTCGGGCTATCCGCTTCAAGTCCTCACTCGGGTTAGGCTTGAAGCGTTGTAGTTACATTAAGGCTCGCTCCGGGCTTTCCACTACTATCCCTCACGCAAATACAGTATAGAGCAAGAGTGTAAGAAGTTTTAACATAATTCTATCTTAAAGCCTGGTGTGGTGGGCGTCCACAGAAAGTAAAATCCCTTATAATAATTTCATTAAGCCAAAGTAGAATTCGATGATGACGTAAGCTTGCGTGAGGGATAGTAGCGAAAAGCCCACAGCGAGCCATTATTCAAGTTTATAGTCTAAGCAGTGTTCCGAGCGAGGACTTGAAGCGGATAGCCCGACCCGAAGGGACACGCCCAAGTCCTACTTACTTTGTCAAACCATATTCATCATCTATTTTACAATCCAATCACATGAATCATTACAAAATTTTACTTATCACAACTTAAAGTTGTAAATCGATTGATCAAACGTATTGTAATCCGAATACTTCAACACTTCATATAAACGCACTCTCGTTTGCATCTTACCCACCAATCCTTCCTGCGTTCCTCTTTCTTTGATTTCTTTCAACCCATCTTCAACTGCTTTCATAGCGAGTCGTTGCAACGTCACCGGATAGATCACGACATTGTAACCCAGGTTTTCCAATTCTTTTTTAGATAGCAATTTCGATTTACCAAACTCTGTCATGTTAGCGAGCAAAGGCACGTCGATCGCTTTACGAAATGCTTCAAATTCTTTTTCGTTTTGCATCGCTTCCGGAAAAATCATTTCTGCCCCGGCATTCACATACGCTTTCGCTCTTTCAATGGCTTGCTCCAATCCTTCTGAAGCCCGCGCATCAGTGCGCGCGATCAATAAGAAATTCGGATCTTGTTTACCTTTTGCTGCGGCACTTATCTTTTGTACCATCGCCTCGGTACTTACAATGTCTTTATTGTCCAGGTGTCCGCAACGTTTAGGATTTACCTGATCTTCCATGTGACAACCGGCTACGCCGAGGTACTCTAGTTCTTGCACCGTGCGCACCACACTCATCGTTTCTCCGAAACCTGTATCGATGTCTACGATCACCGGTAAACTCACTACACCCGCAATGTCTCCGGCAAAGTGGCTCACCTCTGTCAGCGTCGTCAATCCTATATCAGGAAGTCCCATGGAATTGGCAATGACAGCACCAGAACAATACACGCCTTCAAAACCATGCTGCTCTATCAGTAAAGCGGAGAGCGGATTGTAGGCGCCAGGAAACTGTAACAATTTTCCAGAGCGCAGCGCCGAACGAAAATCACTGCGTTTACTTTTTGGATCTTTTGGATGTATGATCATAATGTAATGGTTTTAGAAAATACCCTGATGATCAGGTTGTGTATTGCTCAAATTCGAAAACTCCACCTGCACATTTAATTCTTTGACTTCATCTGCCGTCAAGTCTGGCAGTCGTTGCACCAAATCCAGAAAACGATCACGCTCTTCGGAAGACACAATGCCTTCTGTCAGTTCATCGAATTTTTTAATGTATTGTTCGCGCTTAAACGGTCTCGAGCCCGCCGGATGCGCGTTGGCTCTTTCCAATTCATCGGCAATCACCGACCCGTCTTTCATCGTGATGATGATTCTTCCGCCGAACGCTTTTTTATCCGGATCAACAGCATGGTACAATTCCGTCCACTTCGGTTGTTCGATGGTTTGTATTTTATTCCACAAGGCCACAGTGGCTGGTCTGATGGCACGGTCAGGCGTGTAACTTTTTTCATGGTGCCAGAAACCATCTTCCAAAGCCACGGCCACAATGTACATAATTGAATGATCCAATGTCTCCCGTGTTGCATGCGGATCAAATTTCTGTGGATCGTTGGACCCTGTTCCAATCACATAATGTGTATGGTGGCTGGTTTCTATCAACACTTTTTCAATCTGAGAAAAGTCTTTTATTTTTTCGCGCATCCTGAAAGCTAGGTCAATCAAGGCCTGTGACTGATACTCTGCAGAATGTTCCTTGGTATACGTTTCCAATATTGCACGCTTTTCTTCTCCTGGTTCAGGCAGAGGTACTTCGTAATGCGCCTTCGGTCCGTCCAGTATCCAGGCAATCACAGAATCTTCTCCTTCGTAAATCGGTGAAGGACTTTTTTCTCCACGCATCGCTCTGTCTACTGCTTCAATAGCCAACTTCGCACCGTGTGCAGGTACATAGGCTTTCCAACTCGATATTTCTCCCTTGCGCGATTGTCTGGTGCTGATCGATACATGCAAGGCTTGTTGTATGGCTTGATATACGGTATCTGTACTCAATCCCAACAAGGCTCCTACTCCTGCAGCCTGCGCCGGGCAAAGGTGTGCAACGTGATCGATCTTATGTTCGTGCAGGCAAATGCCTTTCACCAAATTCACATGCACTTCATAAGATGCCACAATGCCTTTGATGAGGTCCTTGCCATTTTTATTTAATTGTTGCGCTACCGCTAAGACAGCAGGAATGCTATCGCCAGGATGTGAGTAATCAGCCGCTAAAAACGTATCGTGAAAATCCAGTTCGCGTACCGCCGTACAATTGGCCCAGGCTGCCCACTCCGCATGGTATAAATAATCATTAGGCATTCCAAAAATTCTTGCCCCTCTGTCCGTGCGTGCGTGCGCCACCGCTTGTGCACGGGCATTGGCCACCGGTGTTCTCTCCAGCGAAGCAATGGCCACCGATGCATTGTCAATGATTCTATTGATCACCATGTCAATCACCTCTTGCGAAGACGGTGTATTGTCGGTCGCTACACGCGCCAGTTTCCAGGCAAGCTGATCTTCTTTGGCCAATTTATTTTTCGAAGGAGAAACTTCAACGGAATGTAATTTCATAGGTAAAGCGGAATAATAATTCTGTGTGATAAGATATCAATAATTTGATGAAATTGATAGTAAGTCGTAAGTAATAAGTGGTGAGCAAAAAGAATATAAAAAGATCGCGCGTTAGGGATTGAGCCATTGTTTGAGCTCTTCACGCTTTTTCAGCGTGAAAGCGAGTGGCGAAAGCCCGGCCCGTAGGGAACGCCCACATTATTAATAGGCTCATTCAAAAAATATTACTCTTATAAAAATAATCGATCTACTTCGTCCGATTGATCGTAAACTCCACCAACTTCTTCAACGGTTCTTTGATTTCTGAATCTGGAAATTGATCCAACATCGCATAAGCCTTCTGCTGGTAATCCGTCATGATACGGTGCGCATAAGATATACCACCCGATGCCGCCACGAAAGCAATCACTTCTTTTACCTTTGCCGGTTTATGGCTTTCGTTTTTGATGATGCTGATGATGTATCCTTTTTGTTTTTTATCTGAATTGGCCAATGCATAAATCAGTGGCAACGTCATTTTCTTTTCTTTGATGTCAATACCCACCGGTTTGCCAATCACTTGCGTAGTTTCGTAATCAAACAAATCGTCTTTGATCTGAAAAGCCATACCGATGTATTCTCCAAAGGTACGCATGTCTTCTACCGTCTCTTTGCTTGCTCCTACAGAAGCCGCGCCCACTGCGCAACAAGAAGCAATAAGAGATGCTGTCTTTTGACGGATGATGTCGTAGTATACTTCTTCGGTGATGTCCAGTTTTCTTGCTTTTTCAATTTGCAACAACTCTCCTTCGCTCATCTCGCGCACCGCATTGGATACGATTTGCAACAAATTAAATTCTCCGCGATCGATCGCCAACAGCAAACCTCTCGATAACAAATAATCTCCTACCAGGATAGCGATCTTATTTTTCCATAACGCATTGATGGAGAAAAAACCGCGACGGTAATTGGAATCGTCTACCACGTCGTCATGAACGAGTGTAGCCGTGTGCAGTAATTCTATGAGGGAAGCTCCAGAATACGTGGACTCGTTCACCTGACCGTGCAGACGGGCAGATAAAAAAACAAACATCGGACGGATCTGCTTGCCCTTACGTTTCACGATATAGGTCATGATCTTATCGAGCAGCATGACCTTTGAGCGCATCGACTCTCGGAATAACTTCTCAAAAGAATCGATATCCTCCTGAATGAATGATTGTATGTCTTCTAAACGCGCCTTCCCGGACATGGTGCCAATATACTACCTTACACAAGGTTAAACAATATTCGCTGAAAAAAACTCGTTACCTTTATGTCAAATTTAAATGTTCCTCGATCAATGGCTTGCCTTCAACGATTGCTTATGAATCAGAAACTTAGAACATTACTCCTACTCGCCACTTGCTTTTTTCTCTTTACCGCTGCTTCACACAGTTTTAAAACAGAACAACAAAAATATCCCCGGGTGAAAACGGCGTACACAGAAAAAGAAGCGTTGATCACTCGTCAGCTTGCTGCCAAAGGAATTAAAATAAAAGAACCGATACAGCTTTATCTACGGGCTTTCAAAGAAGAAGCGATCATCGAACTCTGGGCAAAGAACAGCAGTGCTAAAACATTTCAACTGGTAGATACTTTCGAAGTGTGCTCTATGTCAGGTACCATCGGACCCAAGCGCAAACAAGGCGATCGACAAGTACCGGAAGGATTTTACCACATCGACCGTTTCAATCCCGCCAGTAGTTTTTACCTTTCTTTAGGCATCAATTATCCCAATGCATCCGACAAAATTATAGGAGGTGCAACCAATTTGGGTGGAGATATTTTCATACATGGGGCCTGTGTATCCATCGGCTGCATGGCGCTTACAGACGAACCCATCAAAGCCTTGTACATTTATTGCGTGGAAGCCTACAACGGTGGACAAACAAAAATACCGGTCACGATTTTCCCGGCACGTTTAACTGTTCATAACTTCAATCGGTTGACACGACAGGTGCCGACGCAAACCGAACTTTGGACAGAATTGAAATCGGCTTATACTTTTTTCAACACCAATAAAAAATTACCTGGTATTTCCTTTTTAGAAAGCGGCAGACACCAGGTGAGTGAGCAGAGATGAGAAATCAGAGATCAAGTACTCTTCTGATTTCTCATCTCTGATTTCTGATCGCTAACTTTTCATGTTCACATACTGTAAAGGCACGTCCAGCTTGGAGGAACGAAGCATCGCCATCACATCCTGCAAGTCGTCAATTTTCTTTCCCGTTACTCGTATGATGTCGTCCATAATAGCGGCCTGTACTTTCAGGTTGCTGTCTTTGATCAGCTTCACAATTTTCTTCGACATTTCTTTGTCAATTCCAGTGCGCACCGGCAATTCTTTTTTCACTACAGGTCCTGACGCATACTCGTCTTTAGTCAAGTCCAGCGAGCGACCATCAATGCCTTGCTTGATCATACGCGAAATCAAAATGTCTACCAGAGTATTGATGCTCATGGAATGATTTGCCGTCAACGTGATGGTAGAAGTCTTTTTATCCAAGTCCACCTCGGTCTTCGCATCTTTCAAATCATAGCGGTTGGAGATTTCTTTAATCGCCGTGTTCACCGCGTTGTCCAGCATCTGGGCATCTACTTTACTGACAATATCAAAAGAAGGCATAGGGAAAAAGTTTAAATGTGGAGTGAATTGTTTATAAATTATGATGGAGTAGTAAGTAATCTAATTATTAAGTGTTGGTATGAATCCGTTTAACATTTGGGGGTGCCCCCTTTACGATCCCAATCCAAAAGCCTCGCAGTGGGATCGCAAAGGGGTCGGGCTATCCACTACAAGTCCGCCTTCCCTCCAGCCCCGCCCGCTTCGGGCTTTTCGTTCCTATCCCTCACCCAGCCGACTGCAGAAGAATATCTTTTGATTTTCATAAAGATAATTCTTTCCATGCATCCTTCAAAACTTACAGCTCCTTGTTGCTGAGCTTTCTAAGCGTTGAAAAAAAAGTCAGTAGTTATAAACATTCCGTTTTGCGACTTCGTATTAATCCCTATATTAAGTCCGAAATTTAGAGATTAGAGCATTAACATCAACCATGGCGAAGACTACCACTACCAATAAAGAAAGAAAGATTTTTGTACTTGACACTTCTGTTATCTTATTCGACCACAACGCAGTCACACAATTTCAGGAACACGATGTCGCCATTCCCATCACGGTTTTAGAAGAACTGGATAATTTCAAAAAAGGAAACGAAGTAAAGAACTTCGAATGCCGCGAGTTCATTCGCTTCCTCGATGAGTTGTCGGGACAAAATTTATTGCACGAATGGATTCCTCTTACCAATTATGCCAAAGGACGTTTCATCGTAACGATGAATACCTCCAGAGAAAAAGGAAAGACAGACGCAGAGAAAGCATTTGACGATCGCAAAAACGATCACAAAATATTGAACGCTGCCTTGAACATGCAGGATGAATATCCGGATGCTAAAGTTGTACTCATCACCAAAGACATCAACCTTCGCCTCAAGGCCAAAGCACTCAACCTTCCTGCCGACGATTACAATACCGGTAAGATCAAAGACGTGGATAGCCTTTACACCGGCAGTCACGTGATCGATGCCTCCACAGAAACCATCAACGAACTGTACGAAAAAGGCTATTGCAATAAAAGCATCATTCCAAAAGAGTTGTTGCACAACAACCTTTATTATATCCTGAAAGGAATGAAAAATTCTGCGCTGGCTTATTTCAATCCGGTAGAAGATAGAATTGAACACGTAGAAAAGAAAACAATATACGGCATCAAGCCTCGCAACGCGGAACAAACGTTTGCCATTCATGCCATCATGAATCCCAACGTGAAACTCGTATCGATACAAGGTGTAGCCGGTACAGGAAAAACGTTGCTGGCATTGGCCGGTACATTGGAACAACGCAAAGAATTCAAACAGATCTACCTGGCAAGGCCTATCGTTCCGTTGAGTAACAAAGACATCGGTTACCTTCCTGGAGATATTAAATCGAAATTGAATCCTTACATGGAACCCTTGTTTGACAACTTGAAATTCATTCAAAACCAATTCCACGAAACCGATCAGGATTACCAACGCATCACCGACATGGTGAACAAAGAGAAGTTGGTCATTACTCCATTGGCGTACATCAGAGGAAGAAGTTTATCCAACATCTGCTTCATCATCGACGAAGCACAAAACTTAACACCTCACGAAATCAAAACCATCATTTCCAGAGCGGGAGAAAATACAAAAATCATTTTCACCGGTGACGTGTTCCAGATTGATACACCATACCTAGATTCTCAAAGTAACGGCTTGTCTTACCTCATCGATCGATTGAAACACAACTCTCTGTATGCACACATTACACTGGCGAAGGGCGAAAGATCCGAACTGGCGAATTTGGCAAATGAGTTGTTATAAAAGAGTGGACAGTGATCAGTAAGATTAATCGGGAATGATTAAAATAAAAAGCCCAGCTATTTGCTGGGCTTTTTATTTTTCTGATCACTGACAACTGATCACTGTTTACTGCTTCTCCAGCACCGAATCAATCATCATATTCGCTAAAGATAATATCAATCCAAATACCAAGGCAGCCCAGAAGCCATGTACATTAAAGCCAGTTACCAGGTAATCCGTCAAAAGAATCATCAGGGCATTGATCACTAAAAGAAATAAGCCCAACGTGAAAATCGTAATGGGTATCGTCAGTATAGTGAGTATCGGTTTTAAAGAAACGTTCAATAAGGAAAGAACGATCACCACGATCAATGCTGTCTGCCAGGTATCGATCTGAACAAAGGATAACAAGCGTCCTGCCAGCAAGACAACCAGTAAATTGAACAATAATTTGATCAGCAGTTTTTTCATACTATAAGCATAAGGATGCTTCAATATGTGGAGAATTGTTTGTTCTTCAAAGAGAATAAATCAAAAATACGAACGTTGTTGTAACGGTATTTATACCACAAGTTGTTTTTAATACTACAATTTTTTATCTTATATCATCAACGCATTGCCTATGAAACGTAAACAAGCACTTGTTTTTATACTCCTCTTCAGCCTGATTCTCGGTGCCTGTCAGAGCAGCAAATCGTCTACTGATAAACGCATCAAAAATCAGGAAAAGCATAGAAGAAAACATCCTTGTCCGCAGATAGATTGTTAATAGTGATCAGTGGACAATGATCAGTTAAAAATAAAAAAGCCCTGTCAATAAACGGGGCTTTTTTATTTCATTTTTGTTATTTAAATATTACTGATCACTGACAACTATCCACTGATCACTATCTTATTTGTGTCTCTCCTGCAACACGCCAATGATTTCATCGAGCGATATATTTTTTGCTTCGAGTAAAATCAAATAGTGAAACAACAAATCAGCCGCTTCTCCTTTGAATAAATCTTTGTTGTCGTCTTTGGCTTCTATCACCAGTTCTACTGCTTCCTCTCCTACTTTCTGTGCAATCTTGTTGATGCCTTTTAAAAATAAAGAAGAGGTATATGATTTCTCTGAACTATTTTCTTTTCTGTCTTTGATGACGCCGCGCAAATGATCAATGAAAAACGTGCGACTGTCATTCTTTTCAAACCAACACGTGTCAGCACCGGTATGACACGTCGCTCCCTGAGGAATGGCTTTGATCAATAAAGTATCTCCGTCGCAATCTACTTTGATGTCTTTCACAATCAGGAAGTGATTGGACGTTTCGCCTTTTGTCCACAGTCTTTTTTTCGAACGACTGAAGAATGTTATTTTCCCTTCTGATACCGTTTTATCATACGCCTCTTGGTTCATGTAACCCAACATCAATACTTTGTTGGTATATACATCCTGTATAATGGCAGGTACCAGGCCGTCTCCTTTATTAAAATCTATTGTCATGGTCGTTGTATCCATGCGGTAAAGATAAGCAAAATAGTGGTAAGTTATAAGTGGTAACTAGTAAGGAAATCGTTCTTTTACCTACTTTTCATTGGTGTCAGATCTTTCGATCTGACACGGAGGTTCAGCGAACGTTGTGATTATAGCAGTGTCAGGTCGAAAGACCTGACACCAGGTCAACAACTTGCCACTGGCTTATTTCGCAAACTTCCCTTTCAATTGCGCCAACATAGTTGCCATGTCTGATTCAGGTGCTGCACTCTTTTCTGATTTACTGTCTTTGTCCTTCGACTTCGGTCTCGGTGCTCCGCTATCGCCTTTCATAGAAAGAGAAATACGCTTACGATGAAGATCGACTTCCAATACGGTGACTTGTACTTTCTGCTGTACCTTCACCACTTCCGATGGATCACTGATGTAGCGGTCTGCCAGGTGACTGATGTGAATCAATCCGTCCTGGTGTACACCAATGTCAACGAACACACCAAACTTCGTCACGTTGGTGACGATGCCTGGAAGTTTCATTCCTGAACGTAAATCTCCCGGACTATTGATGCCTTCTGCGAAAGAGAACTGTTCGAAAGGTTGGCGAGGATCTCTACCCGGCTTCTCCAACTCTTTCATGATGTCTTTCAAGGTAGGCAAACCTACTTTGTCGGTCGTATATTTTTCTGGTTTGATTTGTTGACGGTGACTGGCATCGGCAATCAAATCTTTTACCGTCACGCCTAAGTCCTGTGCCATCTTCTCTACGATGTGATAACTTTCCGGATGCACCGAACTATAGTCCAACGGCTGCTCGCTCTCACGAATGCGTAAGAATCCCGCTGCTTGCTCGTATACTTTCTCCCCCATACGCGGGACTTTCTTCAAGGCTGCTCTGGATTTGAACGGACCGTTTGCATTGCGGTATTCTACAATGTTGCTGGCTATCGTCGGACCGATGCCCGATACATACATCAACAATTGTTTGCTGGCAGTGTTCACTTCCACACCCACTGCATTCACACAACTGGATACCGTTTCATCCAATGATTTTTTTAACGCCGACTGATCGACATCGTGTTGATACTGTCCCACGCCTATGGCTTTAGGATCTACCTTCACTAGTTCAGACAAAGGATCCATCAGTCGACGACCGATCGATACAGAACCTCTTACCGTAATGTCATAATCAGGAAATTCTTCGCGCGCCACTTCAGACGCCGAATACACAGAGGCTCCGCTTTCATTCACCATCACCACAGCGATGGTAGCAGGCAAGCCCAATGATTTCACAAACGCTTCTGTCTCTCTTCCAGCCGTACCGTTGCCGATGGCTATGGCTTCCACTTCGTATTTCTCACACCAGGCCATGATCGCAGCACCGCTTTGTGCCGTCTGACGCTGCGGTTCGTGTGGATAGATGTTGGTGTTATCAATTAATTTTCCCTGACGATCCAGGCATACCATTTTACAACCGCTGCGGAATCCGGGATCAAGTGCCAAAATATTTTTCTGTCCGAGAGGAGATGACAATAACAATTGTCGCACGTTGTCGACAAATACTCTGATGGCTTCTTCATCGGCTTTGCTTTTAGATGCCAAACGGAATTCTGTTTCCAAAGAAGGTTTGAGCAAGCGTTTGAAAGATCCCTTACTTGCCTGTTGCATCAGTTCTTTCCATGGACCAGAAGAGCTAATGTATTTTTTCTCAATGGTACCAATCGCTTCTTCTTCATCCGGCACCACATCCAGCGACAAGATCATTTCTTTTTCTCCGCGACGCATGGCCAATAAACGATGCGAAGGAACAGCCGATAATTTTTCAGACCATTCAAAATAATCGCGGTACTTCTCGCCTTCTTCTTCTTTTCCTGTGGCTACTTTACTGACTACCATTGCCGTTTGTTCGAAGATCTTACGCAAGGAAGCACGCAATTCTGCATCTTCATTGATGATTTCTTCTACAATATCGCGTGCACCATTCAGTGCTTCTGTTTCGTCTTTTACACCTAACTCAGCATTCACAAAAGCTGCCGCTGCTGTTACAGGATCTTCCTTGCCTTGCGCCAACATCAATACAGACAGAGGCTCCAGCCCTTTTTCCTTGGCCATGACACCTTTGGTTTTGCGTTTTTGCTTGTAAGGCAAATACAAATCTTCCAGCACCGTCATCGTCAATGCCGCATTGATTTTCTTTTCCAATTCGGGCGTTAATTTATTTTGTTCCGTAATGGATTTCAAAATCGCCGCGCGTCGTTTGTCCAACTCCACCAATTGTTCGTAACGATCCCGAATCGTAATGATCTGCACTTCGTCCAAACTGCCTGTTTGTTCTTTTCTATACCGCGCAATAAAAGGCACCGTAGCTCCTTCTTCCAACAGTTCAACAGTGGCTTTCACGAAATTTTCCGGAGCGGAAATTTCTTTGGCAATGAGTGTGATGTGATTTTGTGACATAATAATTAAAGTGATCAGTGGATCCCGAGGCTTCAGGACGGTGATCAGTTAAATTGTTTGAATTAATTAGAACTATACTTAATCTCTTTTATTATTTTTTGCTATTGTAACATAAAGACAAAGAAAAATACTGTTCACTGTCCCGAAGCCTCGGGATCCACTGATCACTATTTTCCAACCGCACGAATCGTGTATCCTTTATTTTGCAACAACCTTAATACTCCCTTATCTCCTGGAAGATGCGCGGCACCTATCGCAACGAAAGTACCTTTTCTTAGCATCATGCTTTCGATGCGGTAAGTCATCAACTTGTTCCGATCCGTCAGCAAAGCTGTTTCCATGCTGTCACTCATTTCTGATGTGATAATCAGTTCGTACAAATCCAAGAGTTTACGTTCCTGATAAAGCTGAATCATTTTTTCTAATTCCGCTTTCCCATCTGCCGGTGTATTGACAAAGTCAACCAACTCCTTTGCCTGTTCCTTAATCGACATAGAAGAAAGCGCCATCATTTGTTCCTCGATGGTTTCTATACCTACGATTTCTTTTTTCTTTTTTTCTCCCTGTTCCTGCAAATACAAATCAAGCGGATACTTGTAATCAGCCTTCGCCAGCGCTTCTGTAAACAATGAAATGGTGAACAAAGGTTTGATGCGATCAATGACTAACGCTTGCCAACCAATCGTTTCTTTAGCATAGGCTTTTACTTTTGCATAATCATCCGCACTAAGTAAGGTTTCCAGCGTAATACCTTCCGGCATCATGACGTGTTGCATCATAGCGTCTTTCACTTCTTTTTTATCAAATTTCAATTCTCCCGCAACAATGCCACATGTTTTGAAACAATGCCAGAGTGAATCTTTTTTATTGTGTACCTGTTCAAATACCCGCTTGTCACGCAAGTGAATGGTACCAAAAACATACGATTTATGAGACAGGTTTCCTCCACTGATTTCATACAACAGAGAACTGTTCTCAGCCTGCGCGAAAACAGCGGTCTCAAAAGAGATAAGTACAGCGCTGAGGTATAAGAGACGAAGGATCATGTTACAAAAATCCACTTAATTAAAAATAAAGCCATCCTCTTTTTGATTTAGTTATCTACATTGGCATTTACAAAAGCATTGTGTAAATTGCTGGTAAGATAAAAACTACGTCCATGAGAAATCTATTCGTATTTGCCCTTTTCCTTTCCGCATTTTTGTTGGTCAATTCATACGATGCTAATGCACAGGAAGCTGAAGATCCAGGTGTGGCATCACCTAAATCAGCCAAACGTAAAAAGGAAAACCACAAAGGACAATCACAGGAAGATTTGGATGCTGGAGACAAGAACACCATCGAAAAGCAGAAAAGTCCGGAGCAGCTCGCCTACGAAAAAAAGATGGCGAAGGCACATAAAGAAAAAGAGAAACGCAACGCCATTACCCGCAAACAAGCCGATAAGAAAGCGGCCTCTCGCTTAAGCAAATCTAAATCGAAGACAAAAACGAAGAAGAAGAAATATGTGAAGAGTCACGGAGGTTGATAAGGTAGTGATCAAAAATCTGAAATCAGAGATCAGAAAAAAAGGGATTGTAACGCTTCGTTTACAATCCCTTTTTATTTTCATATTAATTTATGATGTTCAACTATTCCATCTTTGAAATCAGATTTTTGATCTCTGATCACTGTTTTCTTCTTTCGGGTAAATATAAAATTTCTTGCTGCCCGTATTTTGAGAAATCTCTGCCCAGGAATTGACATCAAATGTCATTCCGTATGCCCCGCTGGTCGGGATGTTTCCGATGGCTTCACCTGTTAAGTATTCCGCGAGGTATGTAAATCCAGGATTGTGCCCAAACATCCATACAGTATCGTATTCTTCAGAGATGCCATTGATGATGTTCATCAGTATACGAGCAGACGCTTCGTATACTTCTTCTTCCCAATGAATGTTATCGTTATCGTACCCTACTTGCTCCAATACAAATTGTGCAGTAAGTCGCGCGCGTTCTGCCGGACTACTGATCACAAACTGTGGAGTCTCATTCAATTCTTTTAATCGCAATCCCATTTTGGGTGCATCAGAAAATCCACGTGGGTTCAATGAACGATCGAAATCCTTCGTACCCGCGTTGCTTTCTTCTGATTTCGCGTGTCTGATCAATACTAATTGTTTCATCTCTGCTAGCTTAAAAAGTCTTTTGCGAAGTCAATAACAGTATTTTCTCTGACATTATGGAATAAAAAATTGTGAATTGAGTGTGGATAACATGGGATAACACGTTAATTGTATGTGGATAAGTTGAAATACTTGCATTTCTCTCTCTTTTATATTCATCTTTGTCGGATTGTTTTGTACACACCACACCTTAATATATATAAATGTCTAAAAACTTAGTCATTGTTGAGTCCCCTGCGAAGGCCAAAACCATCGAGGGATACCTGGGAAAAGATTTTACAGTGAAATCCTCTTTTGGTCACGTAAGAGATCTTCCCAAAGGTGATAAGGCCATCGACATAGCCAATAATTTTAAACCCACATACGAAATCTCCGAAGACAAAAAAGATGTCGTAAAGGATCTCAAAAAACTAGCAGCGGCCGCAGATGTGGTGTGGCTAGCGACCGATGATGACCGTGAAGGAGAAGCTATTTCCTGGCATTTGAAAGAATCATTGGATTTGAACGATTCCAAAATAAGACGCATTGTATTTCGCGAGATCACCAAAAACGCAATCCTCAATGCCATACAAAGTCCACGTACCATTGATGTTGATTTAGTCAACGCACAACAAGCACGTCGTATACTTGATCGTCTCGTAGGTTTTGAGATGTCTCCTATTTTATGGAAAAAAATTAAAACAGGTTTATCTGCCGGACGTGTACAATCTGTTGCCGTACGTTTGGTAGTAGAACGTGAGCGTGAAGTAGAAGGTCACCAGGCCAAAGCATTATATAAAGTGACCGGTACGTTTCTTCTGGATAAAGGAAAAACGTTGCAGGCAGAATTAAGCAAACGATTCAATACAGAAAAAGAAGCACAGGCCTTCTTAGAAGATTGTCTGAAGTCTGAATTTTCTGTAAAAGACTTAGAGAAAAAACCAGGAAAAAAATCTCCTGCTGCACCTTTCACCACTTCTACTTTACAACAAGAAGCCAGTCGTAAGTTGAGTTTCTCTGTCGCGCAAACCATGACACTCGCTCAGCGTTTGTACGAAGCAGGAAAGATTTCTTATATGAGAACCGATTCCGTCAACCTTTCGCAATTTGCGATGGACGCTGCGAAGAGCGCCATCACAGAAAGTTACGGTGCCGAATATTCTCATACCCGTGTATTCAAAACCAAATCAGAATCAGCACAAGAAGCCCACGAAGCCATTCGCCCAACTGACTTCACCGTGCAAACTGTCGGTGGTGAACGCAATGAACAACGTTTGTACGAGTTGATCTGGAAAAGAGCCATTGCTTCTCAAATGTCTGACGCGCAATTGGAAAAAACGGTCGTGACCATTGGCATTTCACAATCAGCAGAAACATTTATTGCAACCGGTGAAGTAATCAAGTTTGAAGGTTTCTTAAAAGTATATTTAGAATCAACTGACGACGAGGAAGAAGACGAAGCCACAGAAGATGTGAAAGGCATGTTGCCTCCTATCGATAAAGGACAAAAACTAGGTCTTGATCAAATTCGTGCCATCGAGCGTTACTCGCGTCCTGCAGCGCGCTATACGGAAGCCAGTCTGGTAAAAAAACTAGAAGAGCTCGGCATTGGTCGTCCTTCTACTTATGCGCCAACTATTTCTACCATACAGAAAAGAGGTTACGTAGAAAAAGAAAACCGTGACGGTCGTGAGCGCAAGTTGAACGAATTGATCTTAAAAGAAAATAAGATCACACAGCACACCGTCATCGAAAATACCGGTCAGGAAAAAATGAAATTGTTTCCGACGGATTTAGCGATGGTTGTCAACGATTTCTTAGTCGAACACTTCCCTACGGTGACGGATTACTCCTTCACCGCAGAAGTAGAAAAAGAATTTGACCAAATCGCAGAAGGAAAAACAAAATGGCAAACGATGCTAAAGGATTTCTATACACCGTTTCACGAACGGGTAGAAATAACCAATGCCATCGAACGCTCTACGATCAATACTGGAAAAGAATTAGGTAAAGATCCGGTAACCGGTGAAACGATCATTGCGCGCCTTGGCCGCTATGGAGCGCTGGTACAGATTGGTGAAGCGGATGAAGAGAAAGGCATCAAGCCACGCTTCGCCAGTTTGCGTAAAGGTCAGTTGATCGAGAACATCACCTTAGAAGAAGCATTAGACTTATTCAAACTGCCGCGCGAAGTAGGGATGTATGAAGACAAGCCCATGGTAGTAGCCATCGGCCGTTTCGGTCCTTATGTTCGACACGACAGTA
>JAQBNU010000127.1 GCA_028288365.1 Chitinophagaceae bacterium
TTTCTACTTTTGTACAGGAAGCATTTTCTGGTATCCGCGTATTGAAATCTTATTCGAGAGAACACAAATCTTACGAGCAATTCAATGAACTGAGTAATCAATATAAAACCAAAGCGCTGGGTCTAACGCTGATCAATTCTTTATTCTTTCCGATCATTTTATTTCTCATTGGAATGAGTACTGTTATGATTGTTTGGGTCGGAGGTAAACAAGTCATCGCAGGAAGCATCACAGCAGGAAACATTGCTGAATTTATTTTTTACCTGAATAAACTCAGCTGGCCCGTCGCTTCATTGGGTTGGATTACCAGTATGGTGAGAAGAGCCGATGTCTCGCAAGGACGTATCAATGAGTTTTTGAATACTCATACGGCTTTGTCTTCTGACCATGGTTTAACACCACCTGTTAAAGGTCACTTGCGATTTGAAAATGTCAGTTTGCAATATGCCAATTCCAAAACATACGCCTTGAAACACATCAGTTTTGAGATCAAGGCAGGAGAAACGGTAGCGATTGTTGGGAATACCGGTTCAGGCAAAAGTACCATTGCTTACCTGGCCTGCAGACTTTATGATCCAACAGTGGGAACCATATACATTGATGGTGTTCCTTTAAAATCATTGGACCTTCAATATTACAGAAGTCACACAGGGTTTGTTCCGCAAGAAGTTTTTCTTTTTTCCGACACCATCAAAGCCAATATACAATTTGGTAAAGACTACGCGACAGAAGAAGAAGTGCATCTCGCGGCCAGACAAGCAGGACTTGCCAATAATATCGAACAGTTTCCGGAGCAATACGAAACGATACTTGGAGAAAGAGGCATTACCTTATCGGGTGGTCAAAAACAAAGGGTTTCTATTGCCAGAGCTTTGATCCGAAATCCACAGCTTTTGATCCTGGACGACTGCCTTTCTGCGGTAGATACACAAACAGAAGATGAAATCCTCGGTCACCTTAAGTCGGTCATGAAGAATAAAACAAGTCTGATCATCTCACATCGCTTGTCGAGTGTCAAATTGGCCAATAAAATCATTGTATTGGAAGACGGAGAAATCAAGGAAGAAGGCTCACACGAAGAATTGTTAGAAAAAAGGGGAATCTACTTTCAGATGTATCAAAAACAAATTGCAGACAAGCAAACAAACGTCCAAGAGTACTTATAGTTTCTTTAATTTTATTATATTGATAAGCTCAAAAAATCACACGTCGATGAAAACAGTTTTCTCCAACAAAGCTATTGTCATTTGTCTCCTTCTGTTCTTTGCTACTTTTGTGGCGCAAGCTCAGCAACTGGAGATTAAAAACACCAAGAATGGCAAAGTACGCGTCATCAAAGCGAAACAATCTTTTTCGTTTAAATATTCTGAAGATGATGATTATAAAAAAGGAAAGATCCAGTCTTTCACAGACAGTTCTTTCGTGATCTTCACACCGGAAGAAGATGATATGCAATTGCGCGAAGTAAGACTGAAAGATATTTATGCCATTAAAAAACTCAGTTGTGCACACAAAGCTGGTTATGCCGTAGGAGCCGTATTGATCGTAGGCGGAGTGGGAACCATGCTGGAAGCACCAAGCATTGCAGGTGACGACGGAAGTGACTGGTTAGTGCGAGGAATTGGTCTTGTAGGTTTTGCGGTAGGTATGGTTCCTTACCTGATCAAACCAACAGAGTTTGTGCAAGGAAAAAATGCAGAATATAAAATAGTGATCAGTGGTAAGTAGTCAGTGATCAGTAGAACCATAAATAAAAAGACACCGACAAATGATTGTCGGTGTCTTTTTATTTATGGCAAAATCAATCCGCTCAAAACTTACAAGCGATCGCTTTACCCTTCGCATTATAACAAGTCCAGGTTCCTTTTACTTTCTCATCTGCTTTATAATTCCCTTTCGACTTTATTCTTCCTTTTTCATCGTAGTGAATAGCCGGTCCTTCTTTGAAACCATCGACGTATTGAGCCTTTAGCTCTATCGTTTTGTTCGCTCGAAAGAATTCCCATTCTCCGTTGGGTTGTCCAAATTTGTAGTATCCTTTATTTTTCAATTGACCTGTTTCATAATAGGTAATCCATTCTCCTTCGTATACTCCCTCTTTGAAAACACCTTTTCTTTTTATTTGTCCGTTCGCATAATACTCCCAGGTGCTGTCTTCCTGCATGCCTGCGTACCAATGTTCTTTGGTTTGTAAGGTGCCTTCAAAGCCATACGTCTTAACGATGCCATCGCGCACGCCGCCTTTGTATTCTTCTTCTGCATTGATGGTGCCATTCGGATAAAACAGTTTCCATGTTCCTTCCTTTAAGCCTTGTGCATTCAATATTCCTTCTTCTTTGAGTTCACCCGACTCATAATAGAATCGTTGCACCTGCGCATTGCAAAGCAGAGAACTGGTAAATAAGAACATAAAATACAAGCTGATTTTATTCTTCATCGAAACGTTCTGTGTGAGTAAATTCTCCTTCTAAATAATATTTCCACTCCCCTACTAATTCATCGTTTTCATAAACACCTTCTGCTTCCAGGTTTCCCAAATCGGAATAGTATTTCCACAAACCGGTACGCATACCATTCAACATGCTTCCTTCACCTGAAGGTTTTCCATTGGGATAGAAATATTTCCATTTGCCTTCCGGTTTACCCTCTTTAAATGTACCGACAACAGAGATGGTACCGTTGTCGTTGTAACTCTTCAACATACCGGTACCCGCTTTGAATGTGCCTTTCAACAAACGTTTTCCATTCTTGTCTGAGATGTCGCCAACCTCCATGAGTTTACCTTGCACATACGTTTCTTCGCTCATCAATACACCGGTATCCCAATAGTTTTTCCATTTGCCTTCTTCTTCACCGTCTACATAATTACCTTCCGATTCTACTCTTCCAGATGCATAGTATTCTTTCCACGGACCTTCTTCTTCGCCCATGACATAAGCTCCTTCCTGTTTGATTTTGCCGTTGTCGTAATATACTTTCCATGGCCCGTGTTCAAAGCCTTTTACAAATACACCTTCCATGAATAGTTTACCGTTTTCATGATAGCTCTTCCATGGCCCTGTCTTGATGCCGTTCTCATACACACCGATGGATGCGAGTTTTCCATTTTCATGGTATTCTTTCCATTCGCCTTCCTGAATTCCTTTTATAAAATATCCTTCTGCTGCTAAGGTATCCGTATCGTAATATTCATTCCAGAGTCCTTCTTTTTTATTGGAACGAATATACCCTTCACTTAGTATCGCTCCGTTTTCATGGTACTCCAACCATAAACTATCCATGACACCTCTTGTGTAGAAGCCCAGTGTTTCAAATGTACCATCGTCGAAAAATTCTTTGTACAGACTGTCTTCTTTGCCACCTTTGTAATAGGTCAGTGCAGCTACTTTCCCATTTTCATGGAACTCTGTCAACAAACCTTCTTCTTCTCCGTTAATGAAATTTACTGATGCTTTGACTTTACCATTTTCATAATAACTTTTAGACTCGCCGTTCTCCAATCCATTGGCATAATTCAATTCGATACTTTTTACACCAGAAGGATAATAATACAAGCGTATGCCATTGCCCCCTTTCAAAGTACCTGCGGCGAGAGGCTTTCCTGTATTGTCAAAATAATTCGTCACTTCCATCAACAAGCCTTGCTTCCATATTTCTGTGTCGCGCGGTTTGCCGTTGTCGAAGTTGTAGATCCATTCTCCATTTTGTTTTCCATTGTCGTAGTTTCCGCTGGATAACAAAACACCATTTTTATAATACTCCGACCACTTCCCGTTTTGTATGCCTTTCGTATAATTACCTTTCACCAGTTCCGCTCCGTTAGAAAGTCCTTGCAGCCATTCTCCATCTGCTACGCCATCGTTGTAATTGGCCTTCAACTTAGGTTTTCCGTTTTTGAAAAAAGTTTGAAAGACGCCTTGTTCCTTATCTGCTTTATAGGTTGCACTCAATGACACTTGTCCACTTCTGTAATAGGTTTTCCAATCGCCGTCTTTCTTTCCGTTTTTAAATGTTCCGTCTATTTTAATTTTACCATCTGGATAATATTCTTTCCATGCACCGTCTTTCGCATCGTCTATATAATTAGCATCCAGTGAAACTTGTTTGTTAGGATAAAATTCTTTCCAACTTCCGCTTTTCTTGCCTGCTTTGTAATTGCCCACTACTCGTGACGTCATGTCGTCATAATATTCCATCCACACCCCTTCTTCTTTGCCGGCTACAAATACACCAGAGGAAGCCATTCTTTGATTGGGGAAATAAGCAATTGCTTTCCCATTCAACACACCGTTTGTATATTCTTCTTCTGCCGTTAAAATTCCTGAGAAACTATAAAATTTCCACAGACCATTTTTTTGTCCGTCGACTAATGCGCCTTCTCCTTTGATTTTTTCCGTGCCTTCGTAATATTCTTTGGAAACCTGCGACCAGGAAAGGGAACAGCTCAGTAAAAACAACAGCAAGGTAAAAGATTGTTTTGTCCTCATAATCTATCAGAAACAATGATAATAGTTCATTCAATATAGTAAATGCCTGCTTGGATAACAAAAATACTTCGACTGATATGGTTAAATGAATTTCTCTTTTTACTTTAGCCTCAGAATATTTTTTTATGAAAAAGCCGACTCATTTTTTGATGAGGAGAGGAGGCCAACAGTTCTGTTCTATTTTTATACTGAGCATCTTCTCTATTACTAGTTCTCATGCGCAAAAAGAATTCCCACCCGGTGCCAAGTCCAACGGGATGGCGGGAGCTGTATCTGCTGTGCCCGATGCCGATCATTATTTGCAAGCCATTGCGAGCAGTGCTTTTGCCGAACATGTCACTGGAACTTCCTATTACAAAAATTATTACCTCCTTCCACAATTAAACACTACTGCTTTTTCTTTTGTCGTGCCCTGGAAGAATGTTCGCATCGGTGGCTTGGCACAGCGCTTCGGTCCTGATCATTACAAAGAACTGCGCATGGGCATCAGCGTCGCACAACGCATCGGTCATACAGCACTCGGTTTGCGGTGTAACTGGGAACAACTTGCCATTGAAGGTTTTCAAACGGAGCAAACATTTACCGGTGAAGTTGGAGGAATCGTTGCGTTGACCTCGCGGTTAAATTTTGGAGCCAACCTTTACAACTTTACACTTTCCTCTTTTGAACATCAAACCTTGCCTGTGATCATGAAGTGTGGTTTGAGTGGACAGGTTTCACCGGATATATACCTAAGTGGAGAAGTAGAGAAAAATATTTACGAACCGTTGATCGTGAAATGGGGAGCGCAGTATACCGTGACTCCTTCCGTTCAACTTCTGCTTGGTTTCAGGCATCCTGCTTATAGTTTACACGGCGGGTTATTTTTCACTTACCAATCGTTGCATATAGGATACAGTGCGTCCTGGATTTTACGGTTAGGAGTGAGTCAGGAATTTACTCTGTCGTATACGATGAAAAAAAGTGGACAGTGATCAGGACAATCTGCCTTGCCCCTAAATCCCCTGAAGGGGACTTAAGTACAATCAATCTTTCGTATGATAACTATAAGCGTATATAAAATTATTTTTCAATAACGTTTCTCGAAGGCAAGTCCCCTTCAGGGGATTTAGGGGCAAGACAGTCTGATTTTTTTACACCGACTGATTATACCATTATCAGAATACATCTAACTTTTTTATGAAAATCTGTTTTTTATTTTTCATCCTCTTTTTTTCAATGGATCTTTTTGCTCAAAGTGAAAGCATTGAAAACAATGTCTTGTCAGAAGAAACACCGGAAGATGATCAGGTCTATAATGCAGAAGAATTTGCGCAGATCAAACCTCAGATCAACCTGAACAAAGCCAACGCCGTTGAATTATCCTCCACCGGTTTGTTGAATAAAAAACAAATTCAGGACATCATTCATCACCGCATGGTCTTTGGAGATTTTCTTTCCATTTATGAATTGCAAAGTATTTCTTCGCTTTCAAGAGATACCTTGTTTCTTCTTTCTTCCATCTTATATGTGCCGGAAGTATTAGGCAATCATCATTCTTTACAGGCACTGATGGATGAAGGTTCACATTACAGTTTGTTGCGATGGTCCATAAAAACGAGGCGTAGTAAAGGTTACTTGCCGGACAGCAAAGGCAACACACCTTATCCCGGAGCGGATTATAATTTATTGTATCGTTTGCGTTCTTCCGTTTCCAATGTATATCAATTCGGCTTGTCGTTTGAAAAAGATGCGGGTGAAACGTTGAACTGGTCTCCTGCTTTGCGAAAGTATGGATTTGATTATTTGTCTGGTTATTTGATATTGTATCCTAAAACAATTCTTCAACAAATTGCGGTAGGAGATTTTCATTTCAGGAGTGGACATGGATTAATTTTTGGTGGTAATTTTTTTCAAAGTAAAAACCCTGAGTATTGGCAAAGCAGTTGGCAGATGGGTACTGGCTTCAGACCACACAGTTCTTCCGCTGAATACGGCTTCTTCAGAGGAGCAGGAATAAAACTGCAACATCAACAAATAGAAGGTAGTTTATTCTATTCCATCACACCTCAAGACGGTACGCTGCAAGCGGATCAATCGATCAGCGCGTTGAATACCGAGGGACTTCATCGCACCACATCAGAAACAGACAAACGATACAATACACAACTACAAAGCATGGGCGGAAATGTTTGTTATACTTTTCCTAACAAACGATGGAAGAGCGGAGTAGAATACTTGTACAATCACTTCAGTCGTCCACTTATTCCTTCGGATGTGTATTATCACGCAGCTAACTTTCATGGCAGCACACATCAAATTGGTGGTACGTTTGTACAATACCTGTATGCATCAGGAATGGTATTTGCAGAAACGGCATTCTCCTCTCAACACGGTAAAGCCATCTACGGAGGTATCATTCATAACTTGTCGCGACAGAACAGTTGGATCTTGCAGTTCTGGTCGGCTAATGCTTCCTTTCAAAGTTTCCAGGGAAACATTCCAAGCTACAACAGCGGCATCGGTAATGAAACAGGAATTTATCAGGCTTTTCTTTTTTCTCTTTCGAGTAAACTAAAATGTTCGTTGGGCTGGAGTGTTTTTAACAACCCTCAACCTTCTTTCAATAAAAAAGGTCCGACGTATGGAAGCGAATGGATCAGCCGCTTGACGTATCAACTCAAAAAATCTACCATTGCCTTTATACAATTCAGATGGAGAAGCAACGAACAAAATTACACAGCAGACAGCAGTCAATCGTCGCACATTCTTCCCTTGACCAGATCTTATATTACAGCAGACTTGTCTCACAAAGAGAACATCAGCTGGAGTTTTCACAGCCGAGTGCAATGGGCCATTTTCGATTTTCCTGTACAAGAGAAAGGATATTGTTTGACACAAAGTATTCATTACAAATGGCGACCGGTGCAAGTCACAGTGCAAGTCAGTATTTTTCAAACGGACTCCTGGGACAGCAGACTCTATACCTATGAACCCGATGTTCCTCTAGCCTTTACCATTCCTCCTTTATCCGGAAAAGGTATTCGCTTATGTTGGACCGCTACAATCAAGGCATTAAAAAAGACAGAACTGGCTTTTAAAATTTCTCATGTGACGTACGAAGGACAAAAAAGTATAGGAAGTGGTTACGATGAAGTAGCCGGAAATGAGCAGTGGGAGTTGAAGGTACAAGCGAGGATATTCTTATAGGAACGAGGGGCGAGAGATCAGGGATGAAAACGTACCTCGTCCCTGATCTCTCGTCCCTTTTTCTTCTCTCTACCATTTCTTATATTTACCACACCATGTCCACCTACTACGACATATTGTGTGTTCCGCAGCAAGCATCGGAAGATGAAATACGCAAAGCCTATCGCAAGCAAGCGTTATTGTTTCATCCCGACCGCAACAGCTCTGCCGATGCGACGGCACGGTTCCTCATGATCCTGCAGGCCTACGAAGTATTGTCAGATAAAAACAAACGCTTTCTTTACGATCACAACTTGGGAGAATATGCATCGGGCAGTGTGTATGACATTCCCAATTACGAAACATGGAAAGCACAAAAAGCAGAAGAGCGAAAACTGGAACAACAACGACTTAAAGAAGAATTGGAGCAGCAACAAACTACTTTTCGCAATCATCGTTATTATCGTTTTAGAAAAGCAAGCATTTACATTCAAAGTATAAGCGGAATTTTTTTAGGATTTACGTTTCTATTTTTATCACTCTATTTGGTTTTTATTACACACGTCATTGTATTTTTTGTTGTATTACCCTTTATCTGTGCGGGTTTCCTGTTGAGTTATTTTTCTTACACTTGGTTTGCTGATAAAAAAAAGTTATTTTGATTTATACTAAGCCCCGCTCCTATGACTACCTGGAAAGGGCGCGCATCACAAAGTAATCCCGACAGTAAATACAATTCCTTTCAATACGAAAGAACCAACGAGTTTCTGTCGTCGGATGAAGAGATCTCCGCACCCAAACAAACGATCTTCTTAGAAAGTCCAAAGAAAATTCTCAACGCTGTAGCAAGCGAGGATTTAGGCAACTGGTCACTCAATCCTTACCAGGGTTGCGAACACGGTTGCATGTATTGCTATGCACGTCCCACGCATGAATATTGGGGCTTTGGCGCGGGTCTTGATTTTGAAACCAAATTAGTAGTCAAAAAAAATGCGCCGGAATTATTGCGCGCAGCATTGAGTAAGCCCACGCACAAAGTAGGTTCAACCATGCTTGCCGGCAATACCGATTGCTACCAACCCATCGAGCGGCACTATAAAATCACACGTGAGTTACTCAAGGTGTTTTTAGAATTTAAGCATCCGGTAGACATCATCACTAAAAATCATTTAGTACTTCGTGACCTGGATATTTTATCCGAGCTCGGTGCTCAACGACTGGTACGCGTTACGATGTCGATTAATTGCCTCGACGAAGAAATCCGACGACGTCTGGAACCACGCACGGCAACAGCTAAACAACGTTTGAAATGCCTGGAAGAATTAAGTAAGCATGGCATTCCCTGCGGCACGATGATCGGACCAGTGATACCAGGAATCAACCACACCGACATCCCTGAAATTTTAAAACAATCTGCGGCACATGGTGCATCGTATGCACACTATAACATCGTGCGACTCAACGGGCCACTAGGAGGTTTGTTTGAAGAGTGGCTGGACAATAATTACCCAGACCGTAAACAAAAAGTCATGCATCAAATTGCGGAATGCCATGGAGGCCAAGTCAACGACAGCCGTGCTGGTATAAGGCAGACAGGTGAAGGAGTATTTGCACAAACCATTGCGCAATTATTTAAACTCTCCTACAAGAAATATTTCAAAGAT
>JAQBNU010000135.1 GCA_028288365.1 Chitinophagaceae bacterium
TATCGCACAGTCTTCACCCACAATGCGCTTGATGGCTTCTGTTTTTTCTAAATAAAATTCGCGCGTATAATTTCTCGTCATGCGTTCGAGGATGCGGTTGTTGCCGCTTTGCGCAGGAAGATGGACGTATTTGCAGATGTTTTCATACTTCGCCATCGTATATAGCACTTCATCTGTGATGTCCTTAGGATGAGAGGTACTGAAACGGATGCGCAGGTCAGGATGCACGAGCGCCACCATTTCCATGAGTTGAGCAAAGTTTACTTTCTCCGTTTGATCTTCCGATTCCCATTTGTAAGAATCCACATTTTGACCCAGGAGTGTTACTTCCTTGTATCCGTTTTGAAAAAGATCCTGAGCTTCTCTGACAATAGTTTTCGCATCGCGACTTCTTTCCCTTCCTCTGGTGTAAGGCACGACACAGAAGGAACACATGTTGTCGCAACCTCTCATGATAGAGATGTAGGCTGATAACCCATCGCCTGTTAAACGAACTGGACTGATGTCGGCGTAGGTTTCTTCTTTGGAAAGAAAAACATTAACGGCTTTATGTCCATCATCCACTTCGCTGATCAGATCGGGCAAGCTGCGGTAAGCATCGGGGCCCACGACCATGTCCACTATCTTTTCTTCTTCCAGTAAATTTTTCTTTAAGCGCTCGGCCATGCAACCAAGAATACCTACCATCAGAGCGGGTCTTCTGCGTTTGATGCCATTGAAATGTTTTAATCTAAAGCGAACTTTCTGTTCGGCGTTGTCGCGGATCGAGCAGGTATTTAAAAAGATCACGTCGGCATCTTCCGGTTTGGAAGTGGTGTCAAATCCATTCTCCAGCATGATCGATACAACGATCTCACTGTCTGAGAAATTCATTTGACAACCATAAGATTCAATGTATAGTTTTCTACTCTTGCCGGTGTTTTTATCTTCCGTTGTTCTGGGAAGATCGCACGCTTCTTTTTCTTCGGCACTGATAAAATCAACTTCTTGAATGCGTTGTTTCATGGGATAATTTAATGATCTGGTGTTCGGGTTCCGTCGACAGTTTTAGCGATTGAAAGATGATGTCGAGGATCGATACAAATATACAAAAACACTTCCTTATGACATAATGTCAGTCCGTAAAGTTCCCAAGGATGTTTTAATCTTTCGCTTTCAGCAAACTGTGTCGATGTCCGTAGGCAAAATAAACGCAAAGCCCTATGAGGAGCCAGACAAAAAAGCGAGCCCAATTCGTCCAACCCAGTTGACTCATGAGGTAAAGGTTAACGAGCAAACCAAGTGTCGGAATCAGCGACCATTGCCTGATGATGGCGCCAATACTGATGCCGATGCAAACGATAATAAACAGGAAATGAAGAAATTGATCGTAATGACTGAAAGTGAATGTTTGAATCACATGTTGCAGGACAGGAGAACTGAATTCCCAGGTCAAATAGCTGATGGAAAGGAGAGGAAGCCACCACCTGGAGTTGAGAAAGTAGACTCTGTATTTTGGTTCCTGAGGATAATGGGGTTTATACAATACACCAGCGCAGACTATGACAAATGCGAACAAAGTACCAATGCTACAAAGGTCAGTGACTTCGGTCAGATTTAAAAACATGGCGGGCAGAGCCACTACTGCTCCGGTGAGCAGTGTAGAAAACGAAGGAGTTTTGTACTTAGGATGAATGCGTGAGAAGATGGGCGGAAGTAAACCATCTCTGCTCATGGAATACCAGATGCGAGGCTGTCCCAATTGAAAGACCAACAATACACCGGTCATGGCAATGATGGCACTGAAAGAAACAATACCAGAAATAAAATCCAGTCCCGCATAAGAAAAAGCAAAAGCCAGCGGATCACCAACATCCAGGTTCGCATAAGGCGTAAGCCCTGTCAAGACCAGTGAAATCAATACATACAGCACGGTACAAATGCCCAATGCATAAAACATTCCCAATGGTAAATCTCTTTGTGGATCTTTACATTCTTCAGCTGTAGTGGAGATGGCATCGAAACCGATGTAAGCGAAGAACACGGCCGATACTCCTTTCAACACACCTTCCAGTTGATTGGGTGCAAAAGGAATCCAGTTGGCCGGTTGCACGTAGGCAAAGCCGATGATGATGACCATGCACAACACCAACAATTTGAAGATGACCAACCCATTGCTGGTACGTTTACTTTCTTTGATGCCGATGTAGGTAATGTACGTGATGAGTGCTGTGATCAATAAGGCTGGTAAATCGAAGATCAATTTAAACTGTCCTAAGCTTGGCGCAGCACCCCAGGCTTCTTTTAGAAAGAGATCCGTCGTGTGATTTTTATAGGCTTTATAAGCGGTGTAATAATCCATGGTAAGCCAGGCCGGGACATGGAGTTGAAAGCCTGCTAAAAAAGTAGTGAAGTATTCACTCCAGGAAATGGCTACCGCTACGTTGCCAATGGCATATTCCATCACGAGATCCCAGCCAATGATCCAAGCGATCAATTCACCCATGCTCGCATAGGCGTATGTATAGGCGCTGCCTGAATTAGGAATGGCGGAAGCGAATTCCGCATAGCATAAAGCTGAAAGTAAACAGGCGACGGCTGTGAAGAGGAATAAAAACACAACTGCCGGTCCTCCTTCAGACGCTGCTTTCCCGATGGTTGCAAAAATCCCGGCACCGATAATGGCCGCGATACCCATGGCTGTGATGTCCCATTTGCTGAGTACAGCATTCAATCCACTTGCTCTTTGAGAAGAGACAGGTTGCTTGCGAAACAGTCCGGCAAATCGTGAGTCCATAGGTCAACGAAGATAATCAGAAAAATGTTAAATGCTTGTTATCGCTATTTAAACGTAATATTTTTTAATGGAAGAGCTATGTGCACCATGCGTTTAAAGATCCACGATCTCCTTGCTAACGTCTTGATTTCATTGTATCAGGAAAATCCATTCAAGATGGATTTTACACCTGTAGATCATTGGAAAGTCTGATGCTTTATGGATAGTTAGAGTAGACTCTGTTTGTATTTAAACGCAATGCTTTCTAAGGATCATTTTTCTGTTGAAAAAAAAGAGTTTAATATGTCCGTTTTTTTTGTGATGTTGCATGATGCTTCATAAGTGTGGCTGCTAGTGAGGTGTTGTAATACTCCGATTGAACTGTTGCACATGGCTCCGCTAATCCATTAAACGAAACCCAAACGCTTAAACTAACCCTCATGAGAAAATTGATATTGCTTTTTACATTGTCTGTGATGATGTTTCAATCTTGTCAGTCCACCAAGGAAAAAACACCTATGACAGTAAAGGATCAGGCCATTGAGAAAAAAATTGATGAGTTGATAGCTCAGATGACAGTGGAAGAAAAAGTAGGGCAGATGACACAACTTACCTTGA
This sequence comes from Chitinophagaceae bacterium, assembly GCA_028288365.1. GTDB lineage: Bacteria > Bacteroidota > Bacteroidia > Cytophagales > Cytophagaceae > JACMQM01. The sequence goes on from JAQBNU010000135.1 coordinate 3,374, forward strand.
GTGTATTGTGCAAAGACAGTTTGGGCGGAGCACCTCAGTTGGATCCTCAAAAGGTGGAGAAAGCCATTAAAAAATACCAGGTAGGTTCTGTACTGAATGTAGTACAAAATACATTGAGTAGAGATCAGTGGTACGAAATCATTGGAGGACTACAAAAGGAAGCGTCGAACAGCCGTTTAAAAATTCCGGTGTTGTATGGTATCGATGCGATACATGGCGCTAACTATACGGTAGGTGCTACCTTGTTTCCGCAAGAGTTGGCATTGGCAGCCACCTGGCAACCTGCCTTTGCAGAGAAGTCAGGTGCTGTTACGGCCTATGAAGTGAGGGCTTCAGCGACTCCCTGGAATTTTTCTCCTGTGTTGGATTTAGGTAGACAGCCACTGTGGTCACGCTTTTTTGAAACCTTTGGAGAAGATCCTTATCTGACAACGGAGATGGGATCTGCGATGATTAAAGGCTATGAAGGCGACAGCATTTCAGATCCGGAGAAAGTGGCTGCTTGCATGAAACACTTTGTAGGCTATAGTTTTCCTTTCAACGGAAAAGACCGTACGCCGATTTTGATGCCGGATCGTTTGCTGAAAGAATATTATCTCGTTCCATTTGAAAGAGCCATCAAACAAGGTGCCTTGACGCTGATGATCAATTCTTCTGAAATCAATGGTACGCCGATGCATGCGAATTATCATATGCTGACGGAAGTTTTGAAAGGTGAACTCGGCTATCAGGGATTTGCTGTTACCGATTGGGAAGACATCGTCATGTTGCATACCATTCATAAAGTAGCAGCGACGGAGAAAGAAGCCGTGAAGATCGCTGTACTCGCGGGTATAGACATGAGCATGGTTCCTTTCAACTATAAATTTTCAGATTACCTGATTGAATTGGTCAATGAAAAGCAAGTACCGATGGAACGCATAGACGATGCGGTGAGAAGAATCCTGCGCGTGAAATTTAAACTGGGTTTATTCGAACATCCGTTTTATCCCAAAGAACGCTATCCTAAATTTGGTTCGGCAGAGTTTGCGCAAGCCAGTTACGAAGCGGCTTCCGAAGCCATTACGTTATTAAAGAATAGCAATAATATTCTACCATTAGCTGCGGATAAAAAAGTATTGGTCGTTGGTCCCGGTGCTCATACCTTGAATACCTTGAATGGCGGGTGGACACACACCTGGCAGGGCGCCGATACTGCTTTTCATACCGCAGGAAAGAAAACAATTCTTCAGGCATTGGAATCTAAATTAGGAAAAGAGAAAGTGGTGCATGTACAAGGCACTTCTATTGACAAAGACATCAACACATCAAAAGCGGTATCGGCCGTATCTGGCGTAGATTATATCATTGTATGTCTGGCAGAAGATCCTTCGGTAGAAAAACCTGGAGACATTCAGGATCTTGATTTGAAACAGGCTCAAAAAGAATTGGTAAAAGCATTGGCTAAAACAGGCAAACCATTGGTCTTTATATTATCCTTCAATCGTCCATTGATCATTTACGACATAGAAGAATATGCATCGGGTGTAGTAATGGCTTATTTACCCGGAGACGAAGGAGGAAGAGCGCTTGCAGATATATTGTACGGAGACGTGAACCCAAGTGGGAAATTGCCGTTTACTTATCCGAGACGCACTGGTTCGTTGTATACTTACGATCATAAGTTTTCGGAAGAAAAAGATATCGATTATAAGTATACTGCCGTTAACTCTCAATACGCATTTGGTCAAGGCTTAAGCTATACGACCTTTAAATACTCAGACCTAAGTTTGAGTACCTCAAAATTAGTAGGAGAAGATACACTCGAGATTTCTGTAAAAGTCACGAACACCGGTAGCAGAGTGGGTAAAGAGGTGGTACAAGTTTATACGAAAGATTTGTACGCAAGTATTACACCTTCTGTGAAACGTTTGAAAGGATTTGAGAAAGTAGATTTGAAGCCGGGAGAAGAAGCATCGTTAACATTCAGAATCGCTAAACATGATTTGGCTTTTGTCAACAACGACTTGAAATGGATCACAGAAGACGGTGATTTTGATGTACTCGTTGGTGATTTGAAAGCTTCGTTTGTTTATTCTAATAAATAAAATAGTGATCAGTGGACAGTTGCCACTGACAACGAGATCGTATGAAAAAGTTACTGCTTCTATTTCTATGTGTCGTTTCTATAGCTGTACATGCCTCTGAGAAATCAGACAGCACGCATAAATGGATTGCCTTACATTTACTGGGTTACAATAACGATAGTAGCTTGATCGAGCTCGGAGAGCGCATCCCCACATTGGCGGGCGATGGTATCAACCTCATTTTTTTAGAAGTGGATTATAATTTTGAATTCATTTCACATCCTGAACTTCGTGCCAGCAAAGAGGTCATCACTAAAAAAGGGGCAGAAGATTTTGCAGCGATTTGTAAACAATATGGCATTCGCCTGGTTCCTCAGTTTCAATCGCTGGGGCATCAATCCTGGGCGCAGTATACGTTTGCTTTATTGAAAACATATCCTGAACTGGATCTCACGCCTCATGCCTTTCCCAACAACGAAGGCATCTATTGCAGAGAGTGGGATCCCTATAATCCCAAAGTAAATCAAATCGTTTTCCCATTGATCGATGAAATACTCGATGCCTTTCATGCAGATGGATTGCACATCGGCATGGATGAAGTTTTTTTGATTCATACTGAACAGGCTTTGTCCACAAGAGACAAAGATCCGGCTACAGTGTATGCGAAAGTCGTCAATGATTTCCATGATTATTTTGTAAAGAAAAAAGGCAAGCAATTGTTCATGTGGGCCGATCGTCTCATCGATGGTACAAAATATAAATTCGGAGAGTGGGAGTCCTCTCTAAATGGCACGGCTGCAGCGGTGGACAGCATTCCCAAAGACATTGTATTGTGTGACTGGCACTATGAACCAAGGGAGGCGTATCCTTCTATTCCTATGTTTTTGGAAAAAGGATTTAAAGTATTGCCATGCAGTTATCGGAAGATCGATGGTGTAAAAGCCTTGATTAAATATTCGTATCAATTGGAACATCCTAATATGATGGGACACATGTTCACGACATGGAGCGTAGTAAAGAAAGATTCTTTGATGGAGTATCAACCCATGTTGGAAGGAATCAAGACCATTGTCAGCGGAAGATTCTACGATGTACTTATCGAATCACACACGTTCCTAGGACAAGATAGTTTGCAATTGGTACTCTCTGCTTCACATCCGAAGGAACATCATATTCATTATACCTTAGATGGCACAGAGCCTACATTGTATTCTGCGGTTTACAGTAAACCCATTAAGATTGGGACAACAGCTACTGTCAAAGCCGTTGTATACAAAGGCAACAATGTAGCAGGAGATGTCGCCGAAAAGAAATTTATTATTCACAAAGCAATCGGTACGGACCTGTCTTTTCAAACGTATCCAAGTGCTAAGTATGCCGCCAACGATAGAGCGACGGCATTGATCAATGGCTTGTTAGGTTCTAAGAGTTATGCCGATGGACAATGGGTAGGTTATGAAGGGCAGAACATGGAACTGATCATTGATCTAGGAAACAATACCAAGTTGTCGCAGCTTAGTTTCAATAGCTTAAACAATAGCAGAAGTTGGGTGCGTCAGGCCGATAGAATTGAAGTGTCTCAATCAGGAGATGGAAGAGTGTACAATACCATGTTGGAAAAAGACATTCCGGAATCAAAAGAGGAGATTGTTAATACGACCGTTCCTCTACATGTTTCTACCCGCTATTTAAAAATTAAGATCTTCTGTAAGACTATTCCTGCGGGCTATCCAGGAGAAGGTAAGAAAGCCTGGCTGTTTGTAGATGAGATTGTGGTGGACTAGTGAGCTGTAAGCAGTGAACAGTGAGCAAAAAAATAAAAAATTAAGCAGTAAACCATGAGCTAAGCTTTTGCTTACTGCTCACCGTTCACTGCTTACTCAAATTACACCGTCACCGGTTCTTTATCATAAAACCACATCACGGCTACATCCTTGGTGACCTCAGGATCTCTTTCGTGTAGGTTCTTTGTCATTGCTCCCGGATCGCTCAAGTTCATCTCATAAGGATTGACAGGAATGTCTTTCGATGTTCCGTTCACTTGTGAACTGATCAGTCTGAAAATCTCTGCTGATATTTTTTCTAGCAACTCCATGTTGGTTTTGATTTTTGCAACCAACGATTTACCGTCGTGTTTCTCATCAATGCCTTGTTGAAATTTGCGCAAGAAGGCCAGATCAAAAGGATCAATGTAGCGATTTTTAAAGATAGCTGTTTCATGATGTCTCCAATCTAAATACAGGTCCTGTACTTTTTTGTTTAACGCACCAAACTTGCGTCCGTAGCTGTCTGGAGAAGCAAACAATTCTTTTACCAATCTCAAATCAGTTAAGGCATTGTTGGTATACATCACGGCCGGTATAGACCAATACACGGCCCAGTCCCAGAATATTTTTACGACCATGATTTGTGTATTGCCCATCAACAGGTATTTGTTTTGGTATACAGGTATCCAGTTGTCTACCATGGTAAGGTGTGTCTTTTCATAGATCTCTGCTCTGAAGGCAATGTCTTCACCGTCCAGGTCGCGTAGGATCAGGTCTGACAACCACCCGTTGTTCATGGAAATGAAATCTGTTCCCGGAGAATACAAAGGATCAAGGAAAGCACCGGCTTCTCCTGTCACGCCCCAACGATCGGCAGAGTAGAGTCTTTCAGAATGGTGGGCATAGTGTTTCAATATTTTGAAATCCAATACATCATCCGGATTGCTTAATTTCTGATGACACAGTGGTTCATTTTTTTTCAGCCATTCCATGGCTTTGTCGTACTTGTTGAAGTCCTCAAAAGGATGTACAGCAGGATCCGCTACGATGCCTATGCTGGTGTTTTTAGAACCCAGTGGAATCACCCATACCCAATAGCCTTTGTCCATGAAGTGTACCGTGCTCAGGTAACGCAGGCCTGATTTCAAATACGTTTTCCATTTCTGATTGTCTGACCAATCGTCGATATCAATGACGCCTTTCAAACGGAACCATACGGCATTCACTGCATGGTCCATGGGTTTACTAAAGCCTAATTTTCTTTTTAAGAAGCTACCACGTCCTGATGCATCAGCGATCCATTTGGCTTTCACTGTAAATTCTTCTTCATCTGTATTGTAGTAGATGAGTGTATGACCTTCAGGAGATAAGTCTACTGATTTTGCTCTTGCGCCTAAGATGAGTTCGGTTCCTTTTTCCTGTGTCAGTTTAGCGAGGTAGTTTTCTAACGTACCTCTGTCCAGCTGATGACTAGGCACCGGTAGCCTTTCACGAGGTCCTAATTCTACACGTTCGGTGATGTCGTCTTTATTTTCTGTTTTGAAAAAAAAGCGGAGACCATGTTTGGGCAATTCATGTTCTTCTAAATATCCTTTCAGGTCAAGAACTTCACGCAAATAATGCGTACCTAATTCAACAGTTGATTCTCCTACTTTGTGAGCGGCAGCTTCCGCACTGCTTTCGCGTCTTTCCAACACGAGAATGGAAATGTCTGGCTTAGCTTTTTTTAGTTGAAGGGAAAGTGTAAGTCCCGCAAGACCTCCTCCTGTGATGACCACATCGTATTGCTTTTGCATCGTAAAAATGGTAGTTAAGAAAATGTTAGAACCCTATTGGTTGGGTATCTATAATTCAGTAAAAATACGAAAAGGACAGAACACCCATGTCTTTTTTACTGGTTATTTTAATACTTACAACATAAAAAAAGCCCCGTCGGATAACGGGGCTTTTTATGTTTTTTTAAAGTTCTATTTCAATGCTTTCTTCAGGTTTTCGTCAATAGCAGCCAGGAAGTCTTCTGTGTTCAGGTAGTCTTTACCCAAAGTCACTTTGTTTCCATGAATACATACCGCTAAGTCTTTTGTCATCTTACCGCTTTCAACCGTAGCGACACAAACTTTTTCCAACGTCTGACAGAATTTGATCAACTCAGCATTGTTATCCAACTTGCCTCTGAATTCCAAACCTCTTGTCCATGCGAAGATGGAAGCAAGTGGATTAGTAGAAGTAGGCTTACCCGCTTGGTGATCTCTGAAGTGACGAGTTACTGTACCGTGTGCTGCTTCTGCTTCCATTGTTTTACCGTCTGGAGTAATCAATACAGAAGTCATCAAACCTAATGAACCGAAGCCTTGTGCTACAGAGTCAGATTGAACGTCACCGTCATAGTTTTTACAAGCCCATACAAAGTTGCCGTTCCACTTCAAGGCAGATGCCACCATGTCATCAATCAAACGGTGTTCGTAAACGATACCTAATGCTTCAAACTTAGATTTGTAATCTGCCTGGAAGATCTCTTCAAAGATGTCTTTGAAACGACCGTCGTATTTTTTAAGGATGGTGTTTTTAGTAGAAAGGTATAGAGGCCATTTCTTGCTCAATGCCTGATTGAAACAAGAGTGAGCAAAACCGATGATAGACTCGTCGGTGTTGTACATACCCATTGCTATACCTGCGCCTTTGAAGTTGAAGATGTCATACTCTTGTACTTTTCCATCTTCGCCTTCAAACTTCATGGTCAATTTCCCTTTTCCTGGAACCAAGAAATCAGTCGCTCTGTATTGATCACCAAATGCGTGACGACCCACGCAGATAGGCGCTGTCCAGTTTGGTACAAGACGTGGTACGTTTGCACAAATGATGGGCTCACGGAATACTGTACCATCAAGGATGTTACGGATGGTACCGTTTGGTGATTTCCACATTTGTTTCAAGTTGAATTCTTTTACACGCGCTTCATCAGGAGTGATGGTAGCACATTTGATCCCAACGTTGTATTTTTTTATAGCTTCTGCAGAATCGATCGTTACCTGATCGTTCGTTGCATCGCGGTTCTCCATGCCCAAGTCGTAGTATTTAATATCTACGTCCAGGTAAGGAAGGATAAGTTTGTCTTTGATGAATTTCCAAATGATGCGTGTCATTTCATCACCATCAAGCTCCACAACGGGATTTGCAACTTTGATCTTGCTCATTGTTTTATTGAAAAAGGTTATAGGTTGGATTTTAAGAGTATCAAATATAGGCATCCGAAGGGACAAATTCCAATTAACAAATGATAAATCCGAAAAGAGGTGGAATGATCAAAAGGCTGGTAGTTAGAGGATTTCTATTTGGGTAAAAGATAATTTTTAAAATAGAGGAGAGAAGTGAATGTAAGTTGATGTGAAAGTCAATTAGGGCGTGCCTCTGCGGGTCGGGCTATTCACTGCAAGTCCTCGCTCGGATCAATCATCACGTGTTATTATTGTGTATTCGGACTCGCTGTGGGCTTTCCGTTACTATCCCTCACGCAGCGCGGCTAAATTGAGGCAGTGTTTTTCAAAAGTAGTCGTATCGGCAACGTCTTCACCTCACATTCCTGATATTCCAATTCCGCATCAGAAGCCATGGTAATGGCGCTGCCTGCATGAAATTTATAAAGACCTTTTGCTTCGTTGAACAAGATGCTGCGAATGATGACATTCAGGTCAAGGTCTCCGTTGGGTGCGATGTAACCAATGGTTCCTGAAAAAAGTCCGCGGTCTTCCTGCTCCAATTCATCGATCAATTGCATCGCTCTTAATTTGGGAGCGCCCGTCATGCTACCCATGGGAAACAAGGCTTGGAGCAGGGCTGAAAAAGGAAGATCCGTTTGTTCCAATTCTCCTCTGATGGTTGAAATCATCTGATGCACTTTTTCAAACGTATACACTTTACACAGTTCTTCCACCTTCACACTTCCACCGCTGCATATTTTAGAGAGGTCGTTGCGCACCAGGTCAACGATCATGATGTTTTCCGTTTGTTCTTTTAACGAATGTTCGAGTTGCTGTTTTTGTTTTTGATCTTCGGCCGCATTCGCATGTCTTCCAGCCGTGCCTTTAATAGGCTGACTGATGAGTACGTTGTTTTTTTTCTGTATAAAACGTTCCGGTGAAGCAGACAGTAAAATATGTTGGTCGTGTTTTAGTAAAGCAGAAAAAGGCATGGGTGAAATCAAATTCAATTCTTCATACAGCGAATGGTAATCGATGTGATCATAGGTGCCGCTGTAGCTGTTGCAGAAATTAATTTCATAAATATTGCCCTTTGACAATTCTTCTTTGATGCGGTTGATGATGGCTATATACTGAGGATGCGAGAAATGCGCCGTCGGCGGAGATGTTTTTCCCGAAGGTTTTGTAACAGTTGTTGCAGCGATAAAAGGTATAAGTTCTTCCGCTTCTTTATTGAAGGCTTTCCAGCCATCAGGTTCCTCGGTGTATACATATTGAGGAACGTATACATGCACGAGTGGAAAATCTAATGCATCTTCTAATTGGTCAGGAAAATATTCTATGTTATTTTTAAGTCGGTAGTTGATGCTGGTTATGATATATTCTCCCTGGTGCTTCTGTATAAATTCATCTAAGGCTGACCAGGAAAAAGTACGTTCATCCTGAGCGATGTAAGAGGCTTTCTTGCCAAAGCCTATAAGCTTGGGAAAGGCACCGTGCGGATAAGAGATTTTGTTTCCATTCAGGTAACTGTACGTCTCAAAATGCGCAGCAGCATAGGATAGCAGTTGACGACTGGAGAATAGGGATGGAGCAATCATTTTTCTAAACTGGAGAGGCCTGCTTTCGCTTTACTTTCAATGGTCTCTTTGTATTCGTAATGTTTGTACACAAAGACTTTCTTAAAATACAGGCGTGCCTTATCGTTTTGATTCAGGTTGCGGTAAATATAACCCAATTGCAAACAAGAGTTGGGCGCAAAGTAATCGTCGATTTTTTCGCTGGCTGTTATGGTTTGATTGTAACATAGAATGGCTTGTTCTATGTCCATCGATTTGTGGTAAAGACGTGCTTTTCTATACAGGTATTCTAAATTGTCAGCGGTATTGGTAAAGGGTTGCTGATCCATTTGTTCAGTAAGCGTCAATGCTTCTTTTAAATAACCACCATCGCTCATGAGTCGCAGGCGATAGATGTTTTTATCGGGCAACACTTCTTTGCCTGCTGTTTTTTGTGCCTGCTTATCGCTGTCGTTGCGCACGGTGCCTTTGTTCAAGGTCAAAGCTTTGTAGCGTTTGGCTTCTTTGTCGTTGCCTTGTAACCAGTAAGCCAAAAAGATTTTGAAATAGGAATCCTTGATGTATGCTTGTCCTTTGTGAAATTGTATGTAACGCTGAAAGGCTGATATGGCTTGCGGATACAACCCTTTCTGTAAATAAATTTCACCCAGCATGTAGTGAAACGACGGAATCAAGGTGAAAGATGTTTCGTTGATTTGTTTATTGTTGTAATAAGACAAAGCCGCTTCACTGTGTGCATCGTGAACAAGCAAGGAGACTTCCAGGAAAACGAACAAGGCATTCTGTGGATTGGATTTGCAAAGAGCATTGATCATGTCGAGATGATCAGTCTGACCCAACAGGTAATGCTCGCAGAGCACGAGCCAGAGCTTGGCTTCCGTATTGTAGATGGTCATGCCATCGGCAATGGCAGTGAGTTCTTGTATACCTTTATTCAGGTTCCCGTACAAGCCTACGAGATCTGACAACCACGTATAACTTTCAGGAATGGAACCGATGATGACTTTCAACAGCGCCATCGATTTGCGAAGGGGAACAAAGTCGGGGTATTTTTTCAAGCCTTCGTCCAATAGCTTATAGGCTGCTCGCACGTTCAAAGCAGCTGCGGTGTAGTCGCCAAATTTCAACTTCAATAATCCCCAATGCAGTTTTACTTCTGCTTGTGTAAAATAATAATAGGGAGAGTTTTTGGGAAGTCTGGCAAGTGCGTTGACGATTGTTTTTTCCTGATGTGAAATTTTAGCATAGGCTTTTTTATCTTCCAGTATAAAAACAGGAATGATGGTATTGAAGTTTTTTAAGTACAAAGCGATGGCATGATCAGGAAGGACCTTGAGTTGCGCATCGAGCAATACTTCCGCTTCCTGGTAACGAAGGCTCAGTATCTCGTGGTAGGCCTTTTGCAGCGAGGTATTGAAGTGGTATTGCTGTGCATGGACAGGAGAGTGGGGCAGTAAGAAAAAGGCAATAAAAAATAAAGGGTGTAAACTATATGTATACACCCTTTCAAAGATAAGATTATGTTTGATCGCTCTTGCTTTCAAATTATTTTTTAGCTTCTACCAATACCATTTCTACGTTAGCTAAGATACGGCCGCAGTGTTCGCATACAATGATTTTTTTTCTGTCGCGAATCTCCGCTTGTCTTTGAGGAGGAACCGTATTGAAGCAACCGCCGCAAGCATCTCTTTTTACAGAGACAACAGCCAGGCCATTCGCCACGTTGCTTCTCAATTTATCGTAAGATAAAAGCAAACGCTCTTCAATTTGTTTGATCGCTTTTTCGCGGTCCTTCACCAATTTCGCTTCTTCGTCTTGGCTCTCTTCGATGATGACTTGCAATTCACCTTGTTTGTTTTTCAGATCTTTTTGTCTGTCGGCAAGGCTTGCTTGTGTTTTTTCGATATCAGATTTTTTGAATTCACCTTGTTGCAATGATTCTTTGATTTTCTTTTCAAAGACTTGCATTTCCAATTGCTGAAGTTCTACTTCTTTCGTGATGGCATCGTACTCGCGGTTGTTACGGACATTCTTCTGTTGCTCTTCGTATTTCTTGATGAGTTTTTCAGAATCCTTAATTCCTTGCTTGTATCCTTTGATGGTTTCATCAAGAGTCGCAATGTCTTTTTCGTATTTAGAAAGGCGTGTTTCGTAGCCTGCTAATTCATCTTCTAAATCTCTCACCTCTTCAGGTAAATCTCCTCTTATGATTTTGATTTCGTCAATTTTTGAATCAATGGTTTGAAGTTTTATAAGTGCTTCGAGTTTTTGAGCGATGGTTAGGTTTTCCATTTAATTAGCTATAGTAATGTATGGGATTGGTGTTTATTTCAGAAATTAGAACTGCAATATTACTAAATTTTTCTTTCAAATAATCATAAATCAAATCTTTTGTATAGACTTCACTTTCATAATGTCCGATATCGGCCACCAGGATGTCGTCTTCGGCATCGAAAAACTCGTGGTATTTGAAGTCGGCACTCACAAAAGCCTGTGCACCTATGCTCAGGGCATTTTTAAGCAGGAAACTTCCACTTCCGCCGCAGACGGCTACTTTTTCTATGGTACCACGGAATGTACGGGTGGCTTTCAGGGTGTCTAATTTCATTTTAGTTTTCAGGTAAGCTAAAAACTCATTGACTGTCATTGGTTTAGGAAGTGATCCATACATGCCGGCTCCTATGTTTTCCCAGTTGTTTTGAAGCGGCAGGATATCGAAGGCTACTTCTTCGTAAGGGTGAACTTGTTTTAATGCCCTCACAATACTTGCCTGAAGATGGGTTGGAAATACCATTTCTATTTTTGTCTCTTCTATGTGTTCTAACTTATTGGTTTCTCCGATGACCGGTTTGGATGCTGCATTGGGTTTGAAAGAACCAATCCCTTCCGTGCGAAAGGCACATTCTGAATAATTTCCAATATGACCGGCACCAGCTTCGAACAAAGCGGTCAATATTTTTTCTTTATCTTTTGCAGGAACGTAAGTAATGAGTTTGGAAAGCAGGCCATTTTTAGGAGCGAGAACCTTGAGATTACTGAGCCCAAGTTGTTGACAAATTTTGTAGTTGACCCCATTGTATACATGATCAAGGTTAGTGTGTATGGCATATAGCGTGATGTCGTGCTTGATGGCTTTGATGAGGCAGCGTTCGATGTCGTTTTTTCCGGTGATGCTTTTTACGCCTTTGAAAAGAAGCGGATGGTGAGAAATGATCAGGTTGCAATTTAAACGGATGGCTTCGTCCACTACTTCTTCTGTAGTGTCAAGACTGATCAGCGCACCGGTTAATTCCAGCGCACTGTTTCCGGTCTGTATCCCGCTATTGTCGTAGCTTTCCTGAAAAGCTTTAGGAGCCCATTGCTCAAGGGCTTGTATCACTTCTTTTATCCTCATGTTCAAATATAAATAATTTGAGGAGATTCTATTCAAATCCCTTATGAACAAAAAAAGTCCCTCACGGATAAATGTCAGGGACTTTCAATAAGAGGCTAGAGCCGTTTATTTGGTCAGGTATACTTGCTGTGAAGCAGCGGTATTACCAGTGTTGACCTGTACAATATAAATACCAGTTGTTACAAAAACGGTTGCTTCAATTTTACCTGTAGAGATATCGGCATTCTTCTGTTCGTAAACTTTTTTACCCAAGGCATCAAAGATGGAGATATCTGCATTGCCTGCATTGTTGTTGGGGAAAAGAACAGATACCGTTTGCTGGTAAGCGGCAATGTCAATCGCTTCGTTGTTGTTTTGTGCATTGCTATTGCTCGTTACGGTTTCTATACTATTGTTAGCATACTGAATGAAGAATCTTCCATTCGTGATTCCCTTGTTTAAGGTTGTAGTATAGGAATTGTTCGTTCTTAAATCCTGGAATGTACCCAACGTTCTGTCTTCTAAAATAATATTCTGTTCGGAAGTAAAACCTGAAATGTCGGCGGTGATTGTATAATTGCCGCTAAAGGCTGTTGCAATATCCAAAGGAATAGTTTTTTGAATCAATGTATTGGGTAAACTGTTGATGGCGTATTCTATGTTGGATGAGACGGTATAAAGGTTAGGAGCGTTACCTCCATTTTCCAATTTATAAGCATCCCAGTCACCATCGAAACCTTCGGTCGCCTGATGGTTGAAACGGATCACGGTTTCATCGCTATAGTCTCCACTGGAAGCCGTAAGTCTTAAGATGTCTTCGGCCGCATCTTCTCCGTCTTCTGATGTTCTCCATACATCTATTAAGGTCGATGTAGTACGCACCGCATTGGTCATCGCTAACGTTCCGCCTGCTGTGTTGTTTACTTTTACGAAGAAAGCCTGCATTGATCCAATGTATCTTGAGCCTCCGTTGCTTCCTGAACCTCCTACATAAGAAGCGTAGCGGTTGGTTCGGGCATCCCATGAATAGATGGCATTGTTGATATTTGTTTTTGTCCATCCACCGGCAGAAGCATACCCCCAGTCAATGGTAGAAGGATAAGGATTACCGACCAACTGCCATCCATCGGCTGCTGGTTTGGCTACCGGGTTGGTGCAAGGTGTATTGGTAAGAGAAACAGAGTAGTTGGCACCATGTGCATAAGCACCGCTCACATCCAATAAGGTGTTGGATACATTTTGTTTAAAGTAAAAGGCAAATCCTTGCATACTTGAAAGAGAAGCGGAAAGTGATGTTACCGGAGTCCATCCTTTTTTCATTACCGTATCATTCACTGTTTCGTCGTAAGTAAATAGGTTGTTGTATGGGGAGAATTTAACCGTTTCATTATCGTTCCAATTTGCAGCGGTAAGCCCGCCAATAGGAGCCGATAGGTAATGGTATTTATCGCCATAGATGAGTTTAAAGAATCTAATATTACCAGTCGTTGTGCCCGTGCCCGTACCGGCAATGGCGCCATTGTAAAGATTTTGATTCAGGTTGCCATTGGTCGCTAAAGCTCCGGTTTTTAAAGTCAGTATACCGTTCACTGTTGCTGTGCTATTGAGGTTTACACCGTTGCTGTTGTTAATGGTTAAATTGTTAAAGACTAAGTTGGCACCGGATATATTTTGAACGACAGCTCCTACTTTGTTGAATATGACAGAGCCGGCGTCGGTATAAATACCATTATCGGTAAACGTTCCATTGTTGATGAAGTCTCCATAAATGTTTAATGTACCGGTAGGACTCTTTATAAGTACAGCAGAACTGTTAATAATGAGCGCTCTTACATTCACTGCTGGTAAAGTAATGACAGGTATATTCGTTGCAGTTTGAATCGTAACATCTGTAGTTGTCGTCGGTACTGCTCCTCCGCACCAGTTGGATCCTGTATTCCAATCTGTATTTGTTGCTCCGATCCATAGTCCGGGTGTTCCGCTGGTGGTGACTACCGTGTTGGATGAATTGGTACACGTACCAAGAGTAGCTACTACTGTATAAGTTCCTCCAGCAGCAGTGGTATATGTCAACGTTGGGTTCTGTGAAGACGAAGTAAACGTGTTTGGCCCTGTCCATGAATAACCAGCTCCAGTCACTGTAGTTACTGTTAAGTTCAGTGTTGTACCAACACAAGAAGGAGAGGAGTTCCCTGTTGTGATATAGGGTGTAGTATTTACAGTGATGGCTAATGTTCTTGGAGTAGCAGAGTTTCCGCAGGTATTGATTCCTGAAACACTGATCGTTCCCGATGTAGCCGTGTTAGAATAATTTACTGTTGCGCTGGTAGTCGTACCGGTGATGGTAGCACCGGTTCCTCCTGTGTAGGTCCAGGTGTAAGAAGTCGCCGCTGGACTTGAAGCACCCACTATATAAGATACAGCTGTTTGTCCCTGACATACAGAAGTGGTGCTGGTCGTGAATGCCCCTGGTTGTCCGGGCAGTGGGTTTACAGTAATACCAATCGAACGAGCAGCACTTGAAACGCCACAACTGTTATTGGCCACCACATTCAATGTACCTGACGTTGCTGCATTGGAATAGCTAACAGTAGTTGAATTGGTTGTAGTGGCAGCCGTTGCACCAGTG
>JAQBNU010000167.1 GCA_028288365.1 Chitinophagaceae bacterium
CAGCTGCATGCGCCAGCGGGTCACATAGTCGAGCGGCGCGGCGCCGACGCGGTCCTTGAAGCGCAGCGCAAAGCCCGAGCGCGACAGGCCGGCGCCGGTGGCCAGCGCCGCGACGGTCCACCGCCGCCCCGGGTTCGCGTGGATCAGCCTTAGCGCCGCGCCGATCCGCGGGTCGCCCAAGGCCGCGATCCAGCCCGCGCCACTATCGCGGCCCCCCGGGCCATCGGCGAAAGCCCGCAGCGCCTGCAGCAGCAGGATGTCGCCCAGGCGCCGGGCCATCAGCGACGAGCCCATGCGGGGCGTGTGGAGTTCGACGTCCAGCAGTTCCAGCGTGCCGCGCAGCACGGCCGCCGCCGGGTCGCCGGAGCGGATGTGGATGAAGGGCGGCAGGGCGTCCAGCAACAGCCCGGCGCCCCCACCCCGGAACTGGAAGCTTCCGGCAATCAGCACCGTCTCATCGCCGCCGTGATGGGCGGTCTCGGCTCGCCCGTCGTCGAACAGGGCCAGGCCGTCATGCGGCGTCATCTCCAGATCGTTGGCCATCACATAGGCCGGGGCGTGCGCCAGCAGGAAGGTGTCGCCCGCCTCCACGGCCTGGGGCGCCTCGCCCGGCAACCTGATCCAGCATCGCCCGCGCAGCGCGGCGGCGAACTTCAGCGCCGGTTTGGCCGGGAAGCTCAGCGCCCAGCGGCCGCCCGCCTCCAGCCGGGTGCAGCGCGCGCTCTCCACATCCAGCAGCGACAGCACGTCCGACAGGGGATCGCTCATGGATTTGGACGATCGCGCCGAAATACCGGGGACTGGCGCATGGATGATCCGATCTTCGCCCCGATATGAGCCTCACCCCATACAGGAGAAGGAGTTCATCATGTCTGGAATCGAAGGCAAGGTCATCGCGATCACCGGCGCCGGCAGCGGCATCGGCGAGGCCACGGCCGTCCTGCTGGCCGGGCGCGGCGCGAAGGTGGTGCTGGGGGCCCGGCGCGGAGACCGCCTGGAAGCCCTGGCCGGCAGGATCACGGACGCGGGCGGTGGGGCCGCCTGGCTGGCGATGGATGTGACGCGGCGCGAGGACCTCACCCGCCTGGTCGCCCTGGCCCAGGAGCGGTTCGGCCGCCTCGACGTCCTGATCAGCAACGCCGGCATCGCGCCCAACGCGCCGCTCGACGCTCTGGCCGTCGAGGACTGGGAGGCGATGATCGACGTCAACATCAAGGGCGTGCTCTACGGCATCGCCGCCGCCCTGCCAGTGTTCCGCGCCCAGGGGTCGGGCCATTTCGTCAACACCCTATCGACCGCCGGGCTGGTGATCCGTCCGACCATGGCCGTCTATGCGGGGACCAAGAACGCGGTGCGCGCCATTGCCGAGGGCCTGCGGCAGGAGGCCGGCCCGAACCTGCGGGTGACCAATGTGTCGCCGGGCATGGTGCGCACCAACCTCGCGGACTCGATGAGCGACCCCGCCATCCGGGCCGATATCCAGGGCCGCATGGACGACATGGCCATCTCCCCCGACGCCATCGCCCGCGCCATCGCCTTTGCCATCGAACAGCCCGCCGATGTGGAGGTGGGGGATATTGTGGTGCGGCCCACGGCGCAGGGGTGATGAGGGAGCGGAGCATGGCGGGGGTGTTGTGGCGCAGGCGGCTGGACTGTCGGTGGGTGAGGCAAGCCGCAACGAGCAATGAGGGCAGGTGCTCCCGTCACCGTATCTTCCCGTATCTTCGCCGTATTCCTGCAAGTCGACTCGGTTGGGTATCCCCTAAAGGGACGTATCCTCTGCCGCCGCCCGCGCATCTAGTTCGGACTGAACGCGCCCTTCGGCTTCCCGCTTCACCCGACCCCAGGCCGTGGCGTTCGAGAAATGCTTCTCCAGTTCCTTATGCCGATCCAGGGTGATCGCGATCAACCTTGGATCCATCGGCAGCCGAGGTGCGACCCGAGCCGGGAAGAGGTCGCCGAGGAACAGGTTCTGTGTCTCGCGTTGAAAGTCGACGATGTACATTCCCGCCGTCTCAACTGCGTCGGTGACCTTGCTGGCCAGTTCGCCGAGCTTCTCTTCGTCCGAGACCGACGGCAGATCCCAGGGAAGAAGCTCCCCCGTGTGGGGGTGGGCAGCCGGCATGAGGCGCATGGCAAAGGGGGAGTACGCCCCGAAGAATGCCGTGGTCCAATCATGGATGCAGACATTAAATGCGGTTTGAAAGACTGACAGCCTCGGCTCGATGATTTCCCACCGCTCAATCGATGTGACCAACGCAATCGTGGAGCGGCTGGCTGTCTGCTGAAGGGCCAGCATCTGCATGAAGCGGGCGGAGGGTAGTGTCCATAGCGCGCCGAGCTGCTGCAATGTTCGTGCGTTTTGCATCTCCATCCGGAAGGCGCGGAGATATTGGATCAGATCGAGGCCCGCATTTGTTGCGACCTCGCACTGCACCACGATGCCTTCATACAGATGGACCTTCAGCTTTGCGGCTTCGGCGCGGTGAAGCTGATCAAGCGCGTTCCGCGCTTGTCTGCGGAGTTGCATAACAACCACGCCAACGCCGACGGCTGAAGCCGTCACGGTAGCTGTCGCGCCCACCAGGGCCGCGCGCAGCGGTGCGTCCAGGCTCCACCAGAACGCCGAGATACCGTGCCACAGTCCCACTACCTGGCTCCTCCGACTCGCCTGATGAGCAGCCTAGCATGGGCGCGCCTGCGGGGCCGTCATGGCGCGCCTTAGCGGCGGCAGACGGGCGGCAGCGGGCCGTGTACGGTGGGGCCGCCCCGACCCCACACAGAGAGGTATGTTGATGCCCAGGATCAAACTCCCCTCCAGCTCCGGCGACTGGGCACGGTTAGACAGGCGATCCGGCGTGGAGTTTTGGCAGCGGGACATGAAAGACCCCGGCGGAGACGCCGTGCGCTTCTTCGTTGTCGGCGCGGAACACACACCCGAGACATGGTCATCCCCGGACCTTGACGAAGCACGGCGCACCTTCGAGCGCGAGGTTGGAGTTGCCGGTGACGCCGGGTGACTGCGGGCACGCCAACGGGCGGTGGGGCTGGGACAAGTTAGGGGGACAGGAGCACCTGTCACCTTATCTCAAAGAGGTGACTTCATCCGCACAATACAACATATGCGGCCAACTATAGTGGATGGACAACAATCCATTCACGCATAGCTACCAACAACTCACCCACGGGTTGGCTCTCGATATCAGCCGTGGAGTATCCCCGAGCAGTTAGAGCATCGAAGTTATCCGACATGCAGTCAACAAACCTAGACCAAATAGCTGTTGGTCCCGGCGTGGTACTTCCCAAGTCTTGCGCGAGCCAATTTCGCACGACCTTACTGGCTGTTGCGGCATCGTCTTTATGAGACGCAATGTCCGATCCGGATAGGTCTGAAAGCGCCGCCTGATAGCGGAAATTTTCTCTCTCTAAGATTAGTATCCTTTTGTCGTCCCAGGGAGACCCCTTAAAGCGACGACACCCATAATCAATTCCCAACTCAAAAGGCATGTTTAGGCGAGATATTTCGTTGCGCCGGGTCGATTTTAGTCGGGACAAATCATGTATTGCATAGCGGCATGCGAGAATAAGTTCGACGATCTTCTCAATACGAGTTTCTGCCGAATCGAATCGCTCCAATGCAATCCGAGGCTCAAACCCTAAATCTAGAACACAAAATAGTATAGGCCTAAGTAACTCGACGTACTTCGGATCGAACGGGCAGTTTATGAATACACTACGCTCAAAAGACATCTACTTCTTATAGGACATATGATCCCTCACAGTTCCACTCTTTGAGTGAACGTAGAGATCGCTACTATTTTTGCGCGCAAGTGCCTTCCCATATTGTACGGCATCTTCCTGTGTTTCGAAATTCTTGGATGCCTTTGCCGCGCCGGTCTTGCGGACACTCCAACCCCCGCTCGGGCTCGGCACGACGTGTCGGGAATCCTTCGCCATTAAATTAGCCTCTGGATGAACCGTGCCATCATGGCGCTAATCTGGCGTTTCAAACTACGCAGTTCAAGAGAACAATGAGCAGCGTTCTCCCCTTCTTGCGGCAATACAGGCTACCTCGCTGTGCCCCCAAAGCTGCGCCCTGCTCTTAAAACAAAACCCGCGGATTCATGATCCGCCCCGGGTCCAGCGCCGCC
>JAQBNU010000036.1 GCA_028288365.1 Chitinophagaceae bacterium
GTCCGCGTTGTTGCAAAGGAAAAAGATCTGCCACAATGGCCATGCCGATGGAACCGATCACACCTCCGAACAAGCCGGTTATAATGCGTGCCGCGATAAGCATAGGGTATGAAGTCGTGATACCACAGCAGCATGTGCCTACGATGAAACCTACATAGAAGAATAGCAATAAACTTTTTCGATCGTAACGGTCTGCGAAGCCTGCCGTGAGAAGGCCCGATACACCGGCACTCAACGCATAAGCCGAAACGGCAAATCCAAATTGAGTAGTGGTCAGTGTCATAGACTTCATGAGCAAATCACCTAACGGAGACATGATCATAAAATCCAATATCACGGTAAATTGTGTAATGGCCAATACCACAATCACCAGTTTCTGGTAAGCGGTGAATGGGAGTGGAGTGATTTTATCTGTTGACATAAAATAAGATTAGTCTGTTAGTTTCTTGTTAGTCTGTTAATTCTTCGCACAGGAATCCAGCGTCCACCATGACTTTCATGATGTCATACATGTTGGCAAGTGTCGATTCAATTCTCAAAACGCGATCGATGTCTTCGCGATCGATGTTCCATTTCAGAATAGAGCCGTTGGCATCCAGCAACAGGGCAGCTTGCTGCAATTGCTCTTCCGATTCCACATTGGTTTTAAAAATAAGGACATGTTTCATGATCCTGTTGTTCTATAGCGTTTGAAATTTAATTAAGGTGTCAATGCTTTGATCACCAGTTTTAAAGTTTGATTCATGTAAGCGTCGCTCCATTTAAACGGTTGGCCCGACATGCTTTTACCGTCGTCGTGAAATTTAACCAATTGGTAAAAAGGTGCAAAAGCCACGGCCCAATAGACTTCTATAGGTAGCTTAATCAATTCTCTGCGCTTTACAGCGCCTTTTACAAATTCACTCATTACCAGAGAAAATTCTTTTTTTACTTTAGAATAAACCTCTTCACCAACGGGAGAGTGTCTGACTTGTTCGAGAAATTTAGCTTGTTGAGGATGCTTCAGCCAATACTTTGCGCGGTTCTTCCATTGTATGGTCAATCCTTCTGCAAAAGGCATGGTCGCATCAAAACCTTTCAAAGAAGCCTCCACCATTTTAGCTGCTTCCTTTGTTGCCACTTGTTGAATCAAATCGTCACGGTCCTTAAAGTAAATATAAATCGTAGCCGGTGAAACGTTGGCAGCTTTTGCCAGTTTTTGCATGCTTAATCCGTCAAAGCCATATTTAACAATGGTTTCCACAGCTTTTTCATGGATGGCATCTATCTTTTGTTCGTCTTTTATTCGCATGATGGGCAAATATAAATGAACGTTCATTCATTTAAAAGAATAGGGAGTTTTATTTTGAGTGGATTTTTTTGTGTTGATTATCAGAGTAGTTGTAATAAGGATAGT
Organism: Chitinophagaceae bacterium; assembly: GCA_028288365.1. GTDB lineage: Bacteria > Bacteroidota > Bacteroidia > Cytophagales > Cytophagaceae > JACMQM01. The sequence continues at coordinate 1,397 of JAQBNU010000036.1, forward strand.
TTCGTTGGTATCAGGTCTTTCGACCTGATACCAACGAAAAAACAAGGGCACTTTTTTAAAAAAATATAGCCATCACTCTATCTTTCTACTTCTCCAATAAAAAATTCAACACATAAGCATTGATCTCGTTCTTTTGCTCATCACTTGCCGTCTCGTCGGTCATTTCAATGTGCTTGGTATGGTTGAGTTGGACGATGGTCATTTGAAATTCCTGCAATTTTTTTTCAGCAGGAATCACACCGGGATCGGCCACCTCATCTGTAGAACGCAAAGAATATATTTTATGCGGACCGACCAAAGGGAATGGCATCCTGCGACTGTCGAGCGAAATGGCTTTGCTTGTTTTAAAAGGATATTCGGAAGCAAACAACATGCTCATGTCGCCGCCGTTGGAATGTCCGATAACGATGAGTTGTTTCTCGTCTATGTTGGGAATTTTATTTTTTAAATCTTTCCACACAAACAATATATTCTGCAATCCATTTTCCCAATTGGGCATGCGTGTTTCCTGTAAATTCCCCATCATGGCTAGTGGATCATCTGCAGGAAGTTCATGCTGTACACTGGCTACAAGATAACCATGTGTGGCTAGAAATTTGCACAAGTAAGAATAAGCCAGATAGGAGCCACTTTTATTTTCCCCATAGCCGTGACTAAAAATAACAAGCTTCTGTTTGAGGATCGTTGGATCGTCTTTGTATAACGCAACGGGTACCTGACGATTTCTGGCGTAATCAAAAAGATTCAGTAAATCTACTTTGATCAACTGTGTATCGGCATCATGACGCAATGTGTCGTTTGTACTTTGACTCCTGGATGAATGGGTGATAGATAGCAACGTACAAAGCATGAATAAAGGTATGTAGGAGATTGATTTCATGTTGTACCTTATTTTGGTGTAGATAAACTTTGGCTGGAAAACAGTGAAGTATTTATAAATATACCTATAAATGGGTATATGAATGTATAAACATGAATCGTTATAAAAAAGTTATTCAAAAATTTTCCACTTGAATAGTTACTACCGCTTTATATTCGGAATATAGATACAAACACAAGAGCTATGAAAGCATACGATGAAGAAGAAATAGTTTGTTTGATCTGCCAGCAGTGGGAGTTGAAAGAGGTGTTGTCTGATGCGTCACTACCTAAGAGTGAAAGGCAAAAACTTCAACAGCAGCTGGCAAAAAATATCTATCAGATGGCACATCTGATAGATCTATATCAAAATCGTTTCGTCATTTTTCATTTCAGAGGGAAATACTACGATCTGTATTCTGAAGTGATTAAAGATGCGCATTTTGATTTGATGCAGGCGGAGGCATTGCTTAGGCAAGTATTTGCAAAACAAAAGGCGATCGACGTTCAAGTGATCACGGTAGAAGAGTTGGGGAAGCAGATGCCTGATACCTTTCAGGCATTTGTAGCCTATCTCCCTCAGGAAGTATAGTGGGGATCAAAGAACTATTATTTTAAAAGAGAGCTTTACGGCTCTCTTTTTTTTGGGGTCACAGAATAATCAAATTTTCCACCGTGATTTTTTTCTATTGTTACCTGCAAGAGTGATTTGATTGAGATTCATAAAGAAAATAATTTACCAACTCGCGTTAGTGATTAAGCCATTGTCCGGCCATAGGCAACGCCCAATATTTTAAGCGTATTAAAATCCAAACTTAAACTCCACCAAACTCATTCTTACGAAGAATACATGAACACAACAATTCAGAACATCAACACTCTCACCACATAAAAAAACCTCTGTCACTCTACGTAACAAAGGCTTTGTGCACCCGAAGAGATTCGAACTCCCAACCAACAGAACCGGAATCTGTCATTCTATCCAATTGAACTACGGGTGCAATGCCTCAAAGCTAAGGAAAAAATACAGGACGACAAGGAGCAGGAATCAGAGATCAGAAATCAATAAATCCACGGTATGTACCCAATTAAGCCGGATAAAAGCAGGATTTATCCCGAAATTATCCCCATATTTGTTACCTCAAAATGAATTGTATAACTAAAATTTAATCATAAACAATGGCAAATTATTTCAATACTCTATCCTTAAGAGAAAAGTTAGATCAATTGGGTGTATGTGAATTCATGGACAGCAGCGAATTTGCTGATGGCGTGAAAGCATTGAAAGGTAAAAAGATCGTCATCGTAGGTTGTGGTGCGCAAGGCTTGAACCAAGGCTTGAACATGAGAGACTCTGGTCTTGATATTTCTTATGCCTTGAGAAAAGAAGCGATCGCTGAAAAAAGACAATCATGGAAAAATGCTTCCGATAATAAATTCACAGTAGCAACATACGAAGAATTAATTCCTTCTGCTGACTTAGTAATCAACCTGACTCCTGATAAGCAACATACAGCTGTAGTGACAGCTGTTATGCCTTTGATGAAAAAAGGTTCTACACTTTCTTACTCGCACGGTTTCAACATCGTGGAAGAAGGCATGCAGATTCGTAAAGACATCACGGTAATCATGGTCGCTCCTAAGTCTCCGGGTTCTGAAGTAAGAGAAGAATACAAAAGAGGTTTCGGGGTTCCTACCTTGATCGCTGTTCACCCTGAAAACGATCCGGAAGGGAAAGGATGGGACTACGCGAAAGCATACTGCGTAGGTACAGGCGGAGACAGAGCGGGTGTATTGAAATCTTCTTTCGTTGCAGAAGTGAAATCAGATTTGATGGGCGAGCAAACGATCCTTTGTGGTTTGTTGCAAACCGGTTCGATCTTGTGCTTCGACAAAATGGTGGAAAAAGGAATCGATAAAGGATACGCTTCTAAATTGATCCAATACGGATGGGAAGTAATCACCGAATCATTGAAACAAGGTGGTATCACAGCCATGATGGATCGTCTGTCAAACCCTGCTAAAATCAAGGCGTTCACGATTTCTGAAGAATTAAAAAAAATCATGCGTCCATTATTCCGCAAGCATCAGGACGATATCATCAGCGGAGAATTTTCTCGCGTGATGATGGAAGACTGGGCAGCTAACGATAAAAACTTATTGGCTTGGAGAGCAGCAACCGGTGAAACAGCGTTTGAAAAAACACCTGCCGGTGATGTAAAAATTGCTGAGCAAGAATACTACGACAACGGTTTGTTGATGGTAGCGATGGTAAGATCAGGTGTAGAACTGGCTTTCGAAACGATGACTGAATCTGGTATCGTGGAAGAGTCGGCTTACTATGAGTCTTTGCATGAAACGCCGTTGATCGCTAACACGATTGCTCGTAAAAAATTATTTGAAATGAACCGCGTGATTTCTGATACGGCTGAATACGGTTGCTACTTGTTCGATCATGCTTGCAAACCTTTATTGGCGGACTTCATGAAGAAAGTAGATACAGACATCATCGGTAAAAACTTCAATACCGGTAAAGACAATGGTGTAGATAACGTAACATTGATCAAGGTAAACGAAGTATTGCGTTACCATCCAATCGAAATCGTAGGAGAGGAATTGCGTGCGGCCATGACTTCTATGAAGCAGATCAGTACGCAAGCGTAGTAATCTGACACCATTATGTTAAGTATATGTTAGGAAAAGAGCCTGAATTTTTCGGGCTCTTTTTTATTGTGCTTATAGCGAACCCTTAATAGGAGAGCTCGCGTTTTGTATGATTTTTCGTATCTTTAATCCGTATTAATTCTAAGTATGATGAACGAGCATTTAGACCTGTTAAATGGAAACAAAGGCTGGGCGACTTCTAAAGTGAAGGAAGATCCAGAATTCTTTTCACGCTTGAAAGCACAACAAAGACCTCAATACTTGTGGATCGGCTGTTCGGACAGTCGTGTACCAGCAAATGAAGTAACGGGTACTCAACCGGGTGATATTTTTGTACACCGTAATGTCGCTAATCTTGTTATACATACAGATATGAACTTACTGAGTGTATTGGATTATGCCGTAACGGTATTACATGTCAAGCACATCATCGTATGCGGACATTACGGATGCGGAGGTGTGCGTGCAGCCATGGACAGCATGTCGTACGGATTTGTAGACAACTGGCTGCGCAACATCAAAGATGTATATACCAAACACATCAAGCAACTGGAGGCAATAGAGGACATAGAAAAGCGTTGCGATCGTCTGGTAGAGCTGACTGTCGTCGAACAAGTGAGAAATTTGGCCAAGACCAAAATTGTACAACGTGCCTGGAAAGACAAAGAGCTGCAAATTCACGGTTGGGTCTATGGTCTCGAAGACGGGATCATCAAGGACTTGAATGTAGTGTTTGAAGAGATAGAGAATATTGACAGGATTTATCAATACGACAATTTATAAGGCATTCGCCTACATGTGAGATTAAATAAAAAAGGGAACTACTTGTTCCCTTTTTTATTGATGTTAAAAAGATCAATATGATTTTTACTCTGTAAATTCAATCACCTGTGCGCTTACCGTCACTGTAATTTTATTGTAGAAAAGAGGAACTCCTCCTTTATGCACATCAGTGGTAATGTTGATGAGCGCTTTGGATGTACCGGTTAAGTTGGCTTTCTTTTCCATTTCTAATGTAGCGATGTTGATGAGGTCTCTATTTTTCATTCCTCCCACACCCAGGTAATAAGTAGCTGTAGCCGATCCTGTCACCCGCTCTAACACTTTAAAGTTTTTCTTAGCCAGTTGTACTTGTGTCACGCTACCATTTTTATGCGTAAACAAAGCCATGTTGATGCCGCAGCTGTTTAAAGCGAAAGCAAGGATGAATAAAGAGAAGAAGATTTTTAGATTTTTCATAGCAAAGGGATTAGTGGGAAGTGATGTTGTTGTTCTGTAGGAGTAACAAACGTGAGGCCAGTTTGCTTGTTATACCGTCTACGGACTATGATTTTTATTTGATTGAATGAAGACTATGATTGCTGCTTGCTTGATGAAAAGTTCATTGGTTATTTTGTTTTTTAGGTTTTGAGACACGTTTAAATTGGAGGCTTGTATTGCCAAAGTTAATCAGCAAACCAATCTTCATACCGGATGCTTCCAGGTAATTGATGGCTTGAGCTAAATGAGCATTATCGAGCTCTATGACAGCTTTTAGTTCTACCATGATTTTTTCTTCTACAAAAAAATCAACTCTGCGTAAACCCACACGTTCACCTTTGTAAAAAATAAGCATTTCATGTTCGCGGCTAAAATGTATTCCTTGACTTTGCATTTCAATGGCCATGCAGCGTTCGTAAATAACTTCCTGAAATCCATTACCTAAAGCTCTGTGTACTTCCATCGCACAGCCAATAATTTTTCCTGTCAACTCACTTTCTGGGTAGTCATGGTTAATCATAAAAATAGAATAAAAATAAAAAATAAAATCAACAGGAGAGATAGTCCTTTTTCTAATCTCTCCTGTCCCAATCAAGCGAAGCTAATCGTAGTCTTCATTCCATCACAATAATCATAGTTAAGAAAGTAATTTATCAACCACCTCCATCACCTTGTCATAGTTTGGTTCTGTCGCAATTTCAGGAACAAGCTCAGTATAGCGTATGACGTTTTGTGCATCTACAACAAACACAGCACGTGCCGATAAACCTTTCATCGGACCATCCGTAATTTCTACATTATATTTCTGAGAAAATTCATCGTAGCGAAAATCAGACGCGCTCACTACATTTTTAATGCCTTCAGTTTCACAGAAACGTCTCATGGCAAAAGGCAGGTCTTTAGAAATAACGATACCTGTAACGTTGTTTTTATTGGCTAACTTTTGATTGAATTGTCTGGTCTCTAGCGCGCATACGCCTGTATCCAGGCTGGGAACAGCGATGATGACTTTAACCTTACTGCCTTCAGCGTATAAAGAAGAATCGGATAAATCTGTTTTTACAAATTTGAAATCAGGAGCAATACTTCCGACAGCAGGTAAATCCCCTTTGATGCTTGTTGGATTTCCTTTTAAAGTTACTTGAGCCATTGTATATATCAATTTAATTAAAGTGTAACGGACGGGATTTTTTCTTCGTGGCTTCCGGTAATGCCAATGTAGGTCACTCGTTTATTACCACCGATCAATGTAGCTTCGTATAAGTGTACACCTGCTTGAGCAATGGCCTGCATAAATTCCGGATAAGTTGTTTTGCCCGCAATATTTGCTTCTATGGCCAATACAACACCCTCTTTATTAAACGCTGTAGCGACAGGTCTTGGATCGTGCATAGGATACTTCACTGCCAAATGTCCGTCCGACATTCTGTAACAAATGATATCCGTAGCAACATCTACTGTATAGGATTCAATGCCTATGTCAGCATATTTTTGGGCTAGTTCAGGATAGTTGCGTGCTGTTTTTGAAGTCTCTTCAATGTGTGATAATGTGACCATGTATGCGTCGTTTTAAGATTGTATTTCCTGAACTTTCTTTTTAAACTCTGTAGGATGAGCAATGTTGACGAATGTTTCTTTGGTGCCGCCAGTACCTGTAAATTCTATAGCACCATAACCAAAGAGGCGTCCTATGATACTTTGCTTCACGTTGACAGATTCCAGTTTGCTGATGTTGAGTTCAACAATTTTTCGTGAAACCATTCCGGTCTTGATGATGATGCGTTTGTTAGTAACCGCAAATTGATCTGTTGCCCTCTTTAAAATCGGAATGATAAATAAAGACAAGATCGATTTCAAACTAAAAAAAATAATCCAGTGATAGGACGTTTTGTACAACACGTGTTCATCTGCAATCAAATTTTTCTCTACGTAACCCATGGTATGAAATTTAGCAATCAACTAAAATACTTAATAATTTGGAAAGGCGGATGAGATGGACGGTTTTATAAAAAATAAATCCCTGAATCCTTCGCAGAATCCAGGGATAACATAGCTGGGTTTTAAGATCAGTTTAATGCCCAGATGTTTGCCGTAAGAATAGCGGCAAACGCTACCCACGCGATATAAGGGATGAACAAATAAGCAGCAATAGGTCGAATGGGTTTCACGACAATATAATACGTAATCAATAAAGCGAGCAGGATAATCATTTCTATGAATGCTGTCCCTATGAAATGTAATTTGAAGAAGAATAAACTCCAGGCTACATTCAAAATAAGCTGCGCAAGAAATAAACCCACGGCCAGATTTTTATTAGGATGATGTGTTCTCAATACATAAAATAAAGAAACGGCTATCATGGTATATAAAGCAAACCAAACCGGTGGGAACACTGCATTTGGAGGATTAAAAGAAGGTTTATGAATAGCAGTATACCACCCATCTACACCATCCATGGTGAATAGGGTTCCTATCCACGAAGCAACAGCGCATAGTATAATACAACCCGCTATCAACATGAATACATTCTTAATGGACATTTCGCTGGGTGTTGTGGTTGTCGTTGCCATAGTCGTAAGATTTTGGTTACAAGTTATTCATTCAAAAGTTGAACCATGTCCATAAAAATGCTTTAAACAGCTGTAGGAAGATCACCTCGTTTGAGAATGGGTATTTATATCAACACTCTGCGCAATTAGTTAACCTGCTTTGATAGGGTGTCATTTTTATAAACAGTTGAAAAAATCATTTCATGGAAGAACGTAATTTCTGAGAGCTTTTGCATATGTAATGCTAGTGGGATATTTTTTATATCTCCTAATTGTTTGGCCGGAATGCGGCAAATCAATTTAAAAAAAACATACATGCTGCGTAACAACAGACGTTGCCATCTTTTTTGTAAACCGTATTTAAAATCACTGATAACCCATAATCCACCGGTGTTGAGCGATTGATGAATAGTAGAACCCAGCATTGTATATGATGCAGGTGGAAACAGATCCAAAAAGAAAAAAGTAAGTACGACATCGAATTTGCCAAGAGCAGATAAATCTTGTTCTGTGCCTTGTATAAATGTAACAAGAGGATTGTCTTTGTTTTTTGATTTAGACAATCGAATCATCTGTTCTGAAGCTTCGAGGTATACCAGTTCTCGAATATCGACTGCCTGAAATAGTTTAGGTATGATCCATCCTGTACCACCACCAATGATGAGTACTCTGGAGCCTGACGGGATTTGATCAAGAAAAACACATTGCGCATCTTTTATGCTGTTGCCAAATACCAGTCGAGCCAAAAAATCATAAGCAAAAGCGATGCGATCAAAGGCCGATGATTTTTTTACAGCCATCTTTTTCGCTTGAACCAAATGTAAATACCTACCGCTACAAGGGCCATAAATACTAGCACTCCAGGATAACCCAATTTATCATTGAGTTCAGGCATATACTTGAAGTTCATACCATACACGCCCACTATAAATGTCAAAGGCATAAAAAAGACAGAAAGAATGGTCAGAATTTTTACCACCTCATTGGTCTTTTGCGCAGAAAGAGAAATGTAAATATTTAATAAATTGGTGATGTCATCCTGTACCTGATCGTATATTGTAATGAGTTTGACATGCAAATCTTTTAAATCCTGTAGATATGGGTTGGCGTCGTTGTTGTGGTGTGCTTGGTTGATAATTTCTGTTGTTAATACCAATACTTTTTTAGTGACGCTGGCTTTGTGTTTGATGTAGTAAAGTTTTTGTTGCAGGTTTGGAATATTATCCTTTAAGAATATTTTTTGTTCGTAATCATCCATGACATCGGAAAGAAACAGTCCTGGCGCTTCATAAGAGTGCAACGAATACCATAAGATCTGGGTCATTAATTCGTGTGTATTCAGATTGCATTCGTGGGAACAATATTTTTTTTTGATCTCAAGCAAAAAAGGTTGTTCCTGTCGATGTATGGTAATTAAAAACTTGTCGGAATAGAAGACAGCGACTTTACTCGTCAGGTCTTGTATGGTGTGGGGATTAATGTCCTTCTTAGGAGAAAAGGTACGGACAATGATAAAATTATAATTGTCTGCTTTTTCAAATTTAGGCAAGTGTCCCGCTTCCAGACAGTCTCTTACAGTGTAACGGTGCAGGTCGTATTTCTTTGCTAGAGAATAAAGCTCTTCAATCGATGGTTCGTAAACGTCTATCCAGTCAAATGGAGCAGACTCTTCTCTACTTAAAAGTGTTTGGATCATGCAAAGTAAAAGGATAAGTATTATCGCTTAATCAATATACAAAAGATAAGCCGCAATTGGTATGTAATATGTAAGGAAATTGATAGTATTGGTTTCCAATAAACGTTGTCATCATGTCTCACATCGCCCTCATTTCAGCCAGCGTACGCACAGGAAGAGTTTCTCACCGTGTGGCTTTATACTTGCAAAAATACATCGCCGAACAAACGATGTTTACTACAGAGATTTTAGATTTGAATCATTACCAGTTTCCCCTTTTTGATGAACGGTTACAATACCAAAAAAATCCTTCTGCTCAGGTATTAGAATTTGCCGGTAAGGTGATGAAAGCCGATGGTGTCATCATTGTTACACCAGAATACAACGGCGGATATCCGGCCAGTTTGAAAAATGTGATTGATCTCTTGTACAAAGAATGGCATCATAAACCGCTCGCTATAGCGACCTGTTCTGACGGACCTTTTGGAGGTACACAGGTGATCACTTCTTTGGCATTTAGTTTTTGGAAAATAGGAGCGTGGTTAGTTCCCGGGAAATTTCAGGCATCTAAGATAAAAGAAACTTATACGGAAAGTGGAGAAGCAACCAACAAAGAAGCATCCGATAAAGCGGCCGCAGGATTTCTAAAAGAATTGTTATGGGCGATGAACTTAAGTAGGAAGCAGTGATCAGAGATCAGAAATTAGAAGCATTAGAGTTAACCTTCTGATCTCAGATTTCAGATCTCTGATTTCTTAGTTTCCCTATTCCAATAAAAAGAAGCGAGAAGCAAAGAAACACAGCGGTAACAAAGATGCTGTTGCGAATCACGATGAGGTAACCTAATTGATTGACATCCATAAAAGGATAAGGATAGAAATTAGAAAACGATCCTCTGATTAAAATATAAATGCAATACACGAAGGGGAAAATGAGCCATGGGAAAAAAGATGTCCAGGTCAATTCTTTTTTAACAACAAAAAATAGCCAGTAGCCCATAAAGGCAAGAGGCAGAAAGGTATGAAGCAGTTCGTCGACGAGTTGCTGCGTACCTTCGGGTTTCCATAACAGACGAAGTATGGTATTGTATACCAATCCGACGATGGTAATGTATACAGCAATTGCTGTCGCGGTCGTTGCTCGGGAAAAGAAACGACTGATTGCTGAATCAGAAGGGAAGAGTTGTAACGTGCAGTACACTGTGACAAGGGTATTGCAAAGGATGGTAAAGTAACTAAAGAAACGCACCATCATTTCTCCTACAGAAGTTGTTCTCGCTTCAAACATCAACACGAATTGAGCGATCAAGGCAAACCAACCTAAAAAGGCAATGATGCCTGCTATTGTTTTGGAAGAAGAGGATGTAGTCGTGGTCATGGCAGCTTTTTTAATGATGAATATAAAAAAAGGTACAACGAAATTGCACAGCTTGAGTGATTTTTATTGCTCAAGCTGTGCAATCGCCTTTTGAAACAGTGGCAACAGGTGTTCATTAGGAATGCGATTTGTTGCGTTGATGTAGCGCGTAATTATTTTGCAATTTCATGTATCGACAATATTCTGTATCCATCGTTGTATTATGACTGTATTTCGCTTTTGTGATGGTGGAATTATAAATGACTTTTCCTGTAGCGTCTACAATCCAATATTCTATTTCGGCATATTTCCCTTCTCTGTTGTTGGCTTTATTGACGATGTTGGTTATCCCAGCCAGAGGATAAACAATGGAAGAATCCGGAAGGTGAATATCACTCTCTTGATATACATCTTTAATAGCTTTACACTGTTGAGGAGTTAGCGTTTGACAATGCGCTTGGGCAATGACAAAAAGCAGGGCAGATAAAAAGAGGATCTTTTTCATAAAAGTATGTTTATAGTTAAAAGGTTATACGCTTATGTGTGCTTGATGATGTTAAAATCTACCCATCTATTCTAAAGCAATCTTGTAGTTGTTTACAAACCCTTGTTTGGTGACTGTAATGAGAGTATTCGGTAAAAAAAATGAAACGATGAAAACACCTTCATAAAAAAAGCCTCCTGTACAACAGGAGGCTTTTTTTATGAAGATAATCTATGTTTTATTTAGCAATCGCTTTTGCAACTAAATCAGCAGCATCTTTCAACACCACGGCAGACTGTACTTTCAAGCCTGATTCGTTGATGATGCGAGCACCTTCTTCAGCGTTGGTTCCTTGCAAGCGAACAATGATCGGAATCTTGATGTCTCCGATTTTTTTGTACGCTTCCACCACACCGTTTGCGATACGATCGCAACGAACGATACCACCAAATACGTTGATCAAAATTGCTTTTACGTTTGGATCTTTCAAGATGATACGGAAACCTGCTTCAACAGTAGTAGCGTTAGCTCCACCACCCACATCCAGGAAGTTAGCAGGATCTCCACCAGACAGTTTGATGACGTCCATGGTAGCCATTGCCAGTCCAGCGCCGTTTACCATACAACCTACGTTACCATCCAGTTTCACATAGTTCAGGTTGCTTGCACCTGCTTCTACTTCCAATGGATCTTCTTCTGCTAAGTCACGGTAAGCGTACAAGTCAGGATGACGGTACAATGCGTTATCATCTAAAGAAACTTTAGCATCTACTGCCAAAATTTGTCCGTCAGATGTACGAAGCAAAGGATTGATTTCAAATAAAGAAGCATCAGAGCCCTGATAGGCTTTGTATAATTTAGGAAGAAACGTTACAAAATCTTTGAACGCATTTCCTGATAGTCCCAATTGGAAGGCTACTTTGCGTGCCTGGAAACCTTGCAATCCGACAGCTGGATCGATCCACTCACGGAAGATTTTATCCGGTGTAGTTTCTGCTACGTGTTCGATGTCCATACCACCTTCAGTACTTGCGATGATCACATCACAAGATTTAGCACGGTCTAAAAGAATAGAAAGGTATAATTCTTTTGGCTCTAGTTCACCTGGTGCATATACATCTGCTGCTACCAATACTTTGCTCACGACTTTACCTTCAGCACCCGTTTGAATGGTCACCAAGGTATTGCCTAACATTGTTTTGGTTTTTTCTTTTACCTCGTCCAGCGTTTTTGCGATTTGTACTCCGCGATTTTCAGTACCTACGAATTTCCCTTTCCCACGTCCACCGGCATGAATTTGCGCTTTGATCACAAATACCTTTGTTCCGGTTTGTTCCTGCAATTTCTTGGCAGCTTCTACAGCAGCTTCAGGAGAATCTGCCACAATGCCTTCGCCGAATTTTACTCCGTACTTTCTAAAAATTTCTTTGGCCTGAAATTCATGTATATTCATAAATATTCTTTTTTTTTGCTCTAATCTATACTATTTAAGCTTTATTTACAAATTGGATTTAAGGTCCGTTCAAGCCCATACCCATGGAAATTACATCAACTCCGGAAATCGTTTTAAAAGCCACAGGCATCGTCAAATCCTATGGTACGGTCAGTGTACTTAAAGGCATTGACATTGAGGTGACTAAGGGGGAAATCGTTTCCATCGTGGGCGCTTCGGGCGCAGGCAAGAGCACTTTGCTGCATATTCTGGGCACGCTGGACAATGCAGACGGGGGAAAAGTTTTTTTTCAAGGGAAGGATTTGACCGCTATTTCTGAGAAAAACCTGGCTGAAATTCGAAACAAACACATGGGGTTTGTTTTTCAGTTTCATAACCTTCTGCCCGAATTTACAGCACTTGAAAATGTATACCTACCGGGCATGATAGGAGGTAAACCTGTCAGTGCATTGGAAAAAAGAGCCAAAGAATTATTGGATTATTTGGGCGTGAGTCATCGTGCAGGAAGTAAACCGGGAACACTTTCTGGTGGGGAACAACAACGTGTGGCGGTAGCGCGCGCATTGATCAATCAACCGGAAATTATATTCGCCGATGAACCCAGCGGTAATTTGGATTCACAAAACGCAGAAGAATTGCACCGCTTATTTTTTCAACTGAGCAAAGACCTGCAACAAACATTTGTCATCGTCACACACAACGACAAACTGGCTTCCGGTTCTGATCGTAAAATAGAATTGAAAGATGGTTTGGTGCTTCGCGTGACAAGTCCTTCTGTCCTTTTATAAGAGCATCATGCTTTTGATTCTTTAACTAAGTTTTTAATAATTCTCATCACATGAAAATTACGACATTTTACATCAGCTTATTTTTAGTGCTGGCTACGTCAACGTATAGTCAAAAAATCAATCAGCCTAAGTTGGATAGCTTGTTCGCTGCTCTTGAACAAAATAACAAAGCGATGGGAAGCCTAACGATTGTCAAGAATGATGAGGTGTTGTATGCACGATCCATCGGCTATCGCTTCATTTCTGACAAAGAAAAAATCGCAACGTCAGCACAGACAAAGTATAGAGTAGGTTCTATTTCCAAGATGGTTACTGCGACCATGATTTTTCAATTGATCGATGAAGGGAAGCTGACATTGGAAACTACTTTGCATAAATACTTGCCGGATATGCCCAACGCAAAACTCATCACGATTGGGAATATGCTGAATCACCGGAGTGGCTTGCATAATTTTACGTCACGTGCCGATTACGAAGCGTGGTCATTGATTCCCAAGACGCAAAAAGAGATGCTCGGCATCATCGCTCAAGGCGGCGCAGATTTTATGCCCGATGCCAAAACGGAGTACAGCAATTCTAACTATTATGTGTTGGGTTATTTAATTGAGAAAATTACCAAACAATCCTATGCAAAGAATTTGAAAGAAAGGATCAGTTCTAAAATTGGTTTGTTGAATACAGAAGTAGGTACAAAAACAGATGTGCAAAAGAATGAAAGTTATTCGTATGAATTTACCAGTAATAAGTGGATTCTAAAAATAGAAACAGACATTACGATCACTGGGGGTGCAGGATGCGTCATTTCAACAACAAGTGATTTATGCCAATTCATAGAAGCATTGTTTCATCTTCAACTGGTTTTAAAAAATAGTTTAGATAAAATGCAAACAGCGATAGACGGTTGTGGAATGGGAATGTTTCCTCTTGTATTAGAAAATAAAAAATGCTGGGGACACAGCGGTAAGCTGGATGGTTTTTCATCTGTCTTGGTATATTTCCCTGAAGACAGCGTGGCCATTGCCTGTTGCAGCAATGCAGATATGACGTCTAAGAATTATATGTTTAACGGAGCTCTTCGTATTTTTTATGGCCTTGATTATATCGTGCCAGATTTCAAACTGGTGAACGTTTCAAAAGAAATATTGAAGTCTTACGTTGGAGTGTACAGTGCAAAATCGTTTCCTTTGAAAATTGCGATTACAACAGACAGCACGATTTTATTTGCTCAGGCAACCGGACAACCGTCGTTTCCTTTGGAAACAGTAACAGAATATCAATTTAAATACGATCCTGCAAATGTTAAGATTCATTTCAATGGAGAGAAGAAGGAACTTGTTTTATCTCAAAATGGTGGTGTGTATTTATTCAAAAAAGAAGAATAAATGAGCGAGACAACGATTGAGATTCTTCATCGTGTCTGGGGCTATGATGCCTTTCGCTCCGGCCAGGAAGCAGTAATAGACGCTGCCATGGCTGGTAAAGACAGCCTTGTGCTCATGCCTACCGGTGGTGGAAAATCCATTTGTTATCAAGTGCCCGGTATCGCCATGGATGGTTTATGCCTGGTTATTTCTCCACTCATTGCGTTGATGAAAGATCAGATCGATCGACTGCAACAAAAACATGTTCCTTCTGCCGCCCTTTATTCTGGACTTGACAGAAGGGTGCAGGAAATAATTTTAGACAGTGCCGTCAATGGATTGTATAAGTTTTTATATGTTTCTCCTGAACGTTTGCGCTCCGAACGTTTTTTAGATCGGCTCAAGTATTTAAAAATTTCTTTGGTCGCTGTCGATGAAGCACATTGCATTTCGCAGTGGGGACATGATTTCAGACCGGCTTATCAAGAGATCGGGGAGTTGAAATACATATTGCCTGATGTCCCTTTCATGGCATTGACAGCTACAGCTACCTTGCAAGTACAACAAGACATCATCGATTGTTTGCACCTGCATGCACCGCAGGTACAAGTCAATAGTTATATTCGTGACAATCTTTCTTACAGTGTTTTCAAACTGGAGGGCAAAAAAGAAAAATTAGTTTCCATCATCAAAGGGGCAAATGGAACAGGTTTAGTCTATGTGAGAAGTCGTCGCAAAACGGTGGAGCTGGCGAAGTTTCTGTCTTCGCAAGGCATACGCGCAGGCGCCTACCATGCAGGTATGGACACGGTACAACGCACACAAATGCAAAACGACTGGATGAAAGGATACATCCAGGTCATGGTCGCTACCAACGCATTCGGTATGGGCATTGACAAAGGCGATGTACGCTTTGTTGTGCATGTTGATTTGCCAGACGATTTGGAATCCTATTACCAGGAAGCAGGACGTGCAGGACGAGACGGCAAGAAGGCATACGCTGTTTTATTGTATGATAATTCAGATGTATTAAACCTTACCGAACGCATCGATACGTCTATTCCCGAAGCAGAGGTAATTCGAAAGGTATATCACTTTCTGGGAAATTATTTTCAACTCGCTGTAGGAAGCGGAAAAGAAGAAACATTTCCTTTGAGTTTGGAGGCGTTTGCTACCTATAGTAAAATCAATGCGCTTGACATTGCCAAAGCTTTTCGCTGGCTGGAGCGCATGGAATACCTGCAACTCAATGGAGGAATGTTTGAAACGTCTCGTTTGCAAATCAGGGTTTCGTATGCTGAGTTGTATGAGTTTCAATTGAAAAATGAATTGTGTGATCCCATCATCAAATGGCTCTTGAGACAATTTGGTGGAGAGCTGTACAACAACATGATTTTTATTCACGAAGATAAAATAGTGGCTGCTATACATACCGGTAAATCAGAAGTGATTCGTTTATTGAATTACATGCAGAAGTCCGGTGTCGTCTATTATGCGCCTGCCTTGGATCAACCGTCGATCACTTATTTACAACCCAGACAGGAAACAGAAACATTGTTTGTCGATGAAGTATTTTTAGAGCAACGCAAAAAACTATTGCAACAAAAAGCACAGGCGGTGATTCATTATGTGTCCAGTCAGTCAAGGTGTCGTTCGGCACAATTGGTAGAATATTTCGGCGAGCATAATGCGGCGGTGTGTGGTATTTGCGACCATTGCCTGGAACATAAGAAAAAAGGTGTGCTGTTGACTGAGCAGGATATCCTTGATTGCCTGTCGCTGGAAACCTTGTCCATCGATGGATTGCTGTTGAAGTTGCCTCAGGGAAATGAAACAGACATCCTTGATTTCCTTCGTTTACTGGAAGACAAAGAACTCATTGTGCGTGAAGGATTAAGTTGGAAATTGAAAACATAGTACCATTATACAATCAGGCAGATGAAAAAAAAGTACCGCATCGTTATACTGGATGCTGCAACACTGGGCCATGTAGAAGCGCTAGAAAATTTGAAAACGTATGGAGAGGTGACATCCTATCCGCACACCGCTTCTGCTGAAGTCGCTTCACGAATCAAAGAGGCAGAGATTGTCATCACGAACAAAGTCGTATTGACCGCGGCTGATTTAACAGGTGCCGCATCACTTCAATTGATTTGCGTAGCTGCTACTGGCGTCAACAATGTGGATCTGGAAGCTGCAGCACAGCGTAGTATTCCGGTGAAAAACGTAAAAGGATACTCTACTTTTGGTGTCGCGCAACAAACCTTCGCTGTTATTTTATCCTTGGTGCATCGTTTGCCTTTTTTAGATGCCTATGTAAAAAAGGGTTCATACTCCAGAGGCAATATGTTTACCTACATTCAGGAAGATATCGTGGAACTCAAAGGAAAAGTATTCGGTATCATTGGTCTTGGCGAGATCGGCCGACAGGTAGCGAAGATTGCGAGTGCCCTGGGATGCGAAGTGATTTATTATTCTACTTCCGGTAAACACGACGATGCGGAATACAAACGAGTAGAATGGCGGGAGCTGCTTACTCGTTCAGATGTATTGTCCGTTCATGCACCGTTGAATAAACAGACGAAAGGCTTGATCGATTATGTAGCGATGACTAGCATGAAACCCACTGTCATTCTTCATAATGCCGGAAGGGGAGGGATTGTAGTGGAAGAAGATTTGTGCAGGGCATTGAAAGAAAATAAAGTTGGATTGGCAGCATTAGATGTTTATGCACAAGAACCATTATCAGTAGAAAGTCCTTTGTTGGATCCTTCGCTAAAAGACCGTTTACTGTTAACTCCTCATACCGCCTGGGCGGCGAAGCAATCAAGAGAGCGATTGGTACAGGGTATTATTCAAAACATCAAAGAATGGGAAGAAAAAGGGACGAGCTAGCTCTTGCCTATAATGGGAGTTCCATCCCAATCTCCTTGCAGGGATCAGGACAGAGACTCCATCGTACTGAACTATAAAAGGAAAAATAAAAAATACATTGACAAAACTATATATATGTTTTTTTGTCGCTTTTGTATGTACAAATATAAAGCGGATGCATTAAGGCTTGTTTATGTAAGCGTGAAGGAACGATTAAAGAGTAGCGGATGGTGTTAAGATATCAGCTACCCTGAGTTTTAAAAGAGTAGCCATTTAACATAATAATTGTAGTCCATACACTATCCATACAGTATCTATACTGTTACTATACAGTATCCATACAGTAAGCATACACTATCCTCCCTTTTACTGTTCTCATTTTGAAAAAAAGCATAAAAAAAGTCCAACTCATAGAGCTGGACTTTTTTATTATGATCTATGATTTCAGATCTCAGTTTTCTCTTTTAGTTTTCCAATGCCACTACTCCTGGCAACGGTTTACCTTCCATGTATTCCAATAGTGCTCCACCGCCTGTAGAAACATAAGATACATCGTTACCGAAACCAAGGTTGTTGATGGCAGCAGCAGAATCGCCACCACCGATTAAAGAGAAAGCTCCTTTTTTAGTGGCATCTTTTACCGCATTAGCAATGGCTACTGTACCGTGTGCGAAGTTTGGAAATTCAAACACTCCCATTGGACCGTTCCACAAAATCGTTTTAGAATTTAATATCGTTTCGCTAAATAGTTTTCTGCTTTCAGGTCCGATGTCTAATCCTTCCCAACCATCAGGAATGGTGCCGCGTTTTACTACTTGTGTTTTTGCGTTGTTGTTGAAATCATCCGCAATAACAGTATCTACAGGAAAAATAAGGTTGACTCCTTTTACTTTTGCTTTTTCAATTAATGAAAGGGCAAGATCCAATTTGTCATTTTCGCACAATGATTTTCCGATAGAACCACCCAAAGCTTTGGTAAAGGTATAAGACATTCCTCCTCCAATGATCAGATTATCTACTCTGTCCAATAGGTTTTCAATCACCAATATTTTATCAGAGATTTTTGATCCACCCATGACAGCGGTTACTGGTTTTTCTCCACCGTTCAATAATTTCAAGGCGTTGTCAATTTCTGCCTGCATCACATAACCGCAGAATTTATCTTTGAAAAACTTGGCAATGACGGCTGTAGAAGCATGTGCACGGTGGGCAGTTCCGAAGGCATCGTTTACATATACATCTCCAAGCTTTGCTAATTTCCCAGCGAAAGCTTCATCACCTTTTTCTTCTTCTTTGTAAAAACGTAAGTTCTCCAACAAAAGAATATCACCTGGCTTTAGTTTAGCTGCCGCTTCTTCCGCAACAGTTCCTATACAGTCTGAAGCAAACGATATTTTTTTGCCAAACAATTTTTCCAGAGAAGGGATCACATGTTTCAAAGAGTATTTGTCTTCCGGCCCGCCTTTAGGTCTTCCTAAGTGCGACATCAGAATAACAGAACCTCCGTCTTTTAATATTTTAGATACCGTAGGAAGCACAGCTTTCAAACGGGTCTCATCGGTCACTTCGAATTTGTCATTCAACGGTACGTTGAAATCTACACGAACAAGGGCTTTTTTTCCAGAAAAATTGAATTGATCAATAGTCTTCATACAAACGTATTTAATATCGTTAAAGCCTAAAGTTAAAGAGTACAGAGCATAAAAAAAAACAGTCCATTAACGAAGCGTTAACGGACTGTTTTTTAGAGTATTGTATTTGTAGGGCTTACTCAGCATGCAACCATGCTTTCTTCGCTTCTAATTCATCTTTGCTTTCCACATGATCAGGATCTGCCACGCAGCAATCTACCGGACATACAGCGGCACATTGTGGTTCTTCATGAAAACCTGTACACTCGGTGCATTTGTTGCTTACGATATAATAAAACTCATTGGATACAGGATCCTGAGAAGTCTTTGCATCCATGGAGCTACCATCTTCCAAAGGTATTTCAGTCAATGCAGTTCCTCCTGCATAGTTCCATTCTATACCTCCTTCGTATATAGCTGTATTCGGACATTCTGGTTCGCAGGCTCCGCAGTTGATACACTCGTCGGTAATCATTATCGCCATAGTCTTTCTTTCTTTTAAATGATAAACTTGATTGCAAAATTAGCCACAAAATGGTAGCCAAACAAACATTTTATCATCAAAACAGAATTAGCCGGGATATTGTTCTTGTTATGATGTAATATTGCAGTATGAATAATTGGATCATCGTTCTTGGTGAAAAGCTGGCTCAATTGAGTGAAGAGCAGTTAAACGAATGGACAGCGCGTGTTTATGCCAATAATCCATGGTTTACACCACAAAATGTAAAATTTGCTTTGGACAGTTGGATCAAGATGTTGGAACCGGCTTCCGTCAATGAATGGTTGAGTCATTATACTATTTCTGCTTCGGTACATCCTAAAACAATCGGCCTCGTCATGGCCGGTAATATTCCTTTCGCAGGATTTCACGATGTCTTGTGCGTACTGGCTGCCGGTCATAAAGTGAAAGCAAAGAGAAGTTCGCAAGATAGATTACTTCCTGAATATATTTTATCGCTTATCACCTCTATTGATCCGGAAGTAGGGAGTAGAGTGACATGGGTGGAAAAAATAGAGAACGTAGATGCGGTCATAGCTACAGGCAGTGGTAATACATCAAGGTACTTTCATTATTATTTTGCCAAATGGCCACACATCATTCGTAAAAACAGAACGTCTGTTGCGGTATTATCCGGCAAAGAAACAGACGATGAATTGCGTGCGTTGGGTAAAGACGTGTTTACGTATTTCGGTTTGGGATGTAGAAATGTATCCAAACTATTTATTCCTGAAGGATCTTCTCCTGAGCCCGTCCTGCGTGTCTTTGAAGAGTTTACAGAGATGCGGGCGCACAATAAATTTGCCAACAATTACGATTACAACCGTTCGGTCTATTACCTCAACCACATTCCTTTTTTTGATAACCTGGTGTTGATTTTGAAAGAAGACGAGCAACTCGCTTCTCCGATTGGTGTGTTGTACTATGAGTTCTATAAAACGATCAATCAACTGCAATTGAAACTCGAAGCGGAGCGGGAAAACATACAATGCATTGTATCGAAAGAAGAGCTCATCGATGGAGCAGTTGCTTTTGGTGAAGCACAAAATCCTTCCATCGCTGATTATGCGGATGGTGTAGACACGATGGAATTTTTATTGAATTTATAAATGACACTTACCGCAGGACTTGCAGCCAGCCTTTATAATTTTTTCCGCTAGGTAAGGAAAGTTCGTAATAGTATACGCCGTCAGACAAACCTTTGGCTTCCCATGCATTGTTGTAGTTGGTGTCGTAATAAATACGATCATTCCAGCTGTTATAAATAGCAAGCGTTGAATGAAGCGGTAATGCCATCACCTGGAAGTAATCGTTTTGTCCGTCACCGTTTGGTGTGATCAGGTTAGGAATAAAGAAACCTACTTTTACATGCACCGTTACTTCTCCCTGACAACCATTCGTATCTAATAGGAATACATTATAATCTCCTCTATCCAATCCTGATAAGTATACCAATGTATCGGTTAATGAAGTATATCCCTGTGTGGTATCCAGTGAATATTGATAAGGACTTGTTCCTCCTGTAAAATTATAAACCACCGCCATTCCCGTGGATTGATGGTTGTAAGTATCTACAGTCAGTGTAGAAGCTGTCACCGCTGCTGGTTGAGTTACAGTGATGGATGGTGTGGCATTTAAGGTGTCGTAGACATGCGTCACCTGATCGTATAATAAATAGGCTTGTATGCTATACGCACAATCCTGATCCTGAATGATGAGTGTGTAGTTGCCTGCTATTAAATCAGTATAGACCTTAGAAGATCCTCTGTCTTGTCCGTTCAAATAAAAATCAAAGGGTGTTACTCCTCCTGATATGGAATCCAGAATGATGGCTCCGTTATCACCGCCGTTACAAGTAGGAGGAACTACGCGTACATAAGGGATCGGTCCTTGTTTTAGTATGATTGGCACAATATAACCATAGGTACAGGAGTTCGTGTCTTTTACAAAGACAGGATAGTTACCAGGAGAAAGGCTGTCGTATGTGATGGCTGAACTATACGTAAGTCCGCTGTCTATACTGTATAAGTAAGAAGGTGTTCCTCCTGTTACAGGACTGAATGTTAATGTTCCATCATTATTAAAGCATACGGAAGGGGTAGTAGAGACCGTATAAGAAATCTGAGCGGGTTGGAAAATCGTAAAGCTGTGGTAATAACTACAGCCACTGGCATCGACAATGGTCATGGTATAATTACCGCCAACTAAGGTGTCAAAGCTAGGTACAGGCGAACTGATGCCATTCAGAATATAAGTATAAGGCGAAACTCCTCCTGTCACATTAGTGAGGACGATGCTTCCTTCGTTACTTCCATAACATAATGTAGGTGTTTTGTTGTCAACGATAGAAGCCGTATCAACTGGAATAGGTTGTGAAATGGTATAACTTCCGTTATAGGAACAACCACTGGCATCGCTTACGTTTACAGTATAACTACCTGCAGCAAGTCCATTGATCGTGTTGGTCGTAGCACCTGTGTTCCAGAGAATATTCACTGGAGGAAGCGCACTGCCTCCAATGGTAAGACTAATGGAACCAGTGTTCGCACCACCGCAGGTTAAATTGGTAATGGTGGGAGTTACAGTAAACGAAGCGGGATTACTAATCGCAAAGTTGAAGGTGTTGCTGCATGAGCTGGCATCTGTAATCACCACGGAATAAACGCCACTTGCCAATGCACTGATGTTTTGAGTACTTGCACCGTTGCTCCAGGCGAAAGTATAAGCAGGTGTTCCTCCACTAACGGACGAAAGGGTGATGGACCCATCTGTAGAAGAGCAGTTACTGGTATTACTTACAGAAGAAACGACCGCAATCGCTAGAGGTTCGGTAATGGTATAGTTCGCGTTGAACGTACATCCGCCTGCATCTTTAATGGACACGCTATATGCACCGGCTATAAGTCCACTGATATTTTGTGTGACAGCTCCATTGTTCCATAGGATGGTGAATGGTGCGGTACCGCCTGCAAGAGTAAGGTTGATGGCGCCTGTACTTGCTCCGTTGCAGGACACTTGAGTCAATGTAGGTGTTACTGTAAATGGAGTCGGATCAGAAATGGCATACGTGAAAGACTGAGAACAACTGTTCGCATCTGTTACTGTAACCGTATAATTTCCTGCCACGAGGGTGTTGATGTTTTGAGTAACTGCACCCGTGCTCCAAGAAAAACTATAGGGTGCAAGTCCACCGCTGACACTGTTGATAACAACAGAACCATCGTTCCCTCCACAGGTGGAAGGATTAGTAACGGTTGCATTGGCTGTTAATGGCGCGGGTTCATTGATCGTAAAGTTAAAGGTTTGCGGGCAGCCGTTTGTATCGGTAATGGTAACCGTATAATTTCCTGCTGCTAGCCCTGAAATGTTTTGAGTTATAGCTCCTGTATTCCAAAGGAAAGAATAACTTCCCGTACCTCCTGAAACACTGAGAAGATTGATCGCTCCGTTATTACCCCCATTGCAACTTACATCTACAGTAGAGGATGTGGCGGCAATGGCATTGAGTTCTGTTACGATGTAGCTTCCTGAAAAACTGCAGCCGCCTGCATCTGTAATGTCTACGGTATAAGTGCCGGCAAGTAATCCTGTTATATTTTGTGTGCTGGCTCCGTTACTCCAAAGTATGGTGAAAGGTGCAGCTCCTCCTGCAATGGTTAAATTAATGGAGCCGTTTGCACTGCCATTGCATGTGACATTGCTGATCACGTCAGTAACGGTGTAAGGAACGGGATCAGATATTGTAAAATTAAAAACAACCGGTGTGCAACCACTGGCGTCTGATATGGTTACACTATACGGTCCTGCAATCAGTCCCGCAATATTTTGAGACGATGCTCCTGTATTCCAAAGGAAAGTATAAGGAGCTGTTCCGCCGGATATCGTCAGTAGATCGATGGCTCCATCACTTCCTCCGCAAGTTGTTGCATTGCTGATCGATGAGGTAATATTGATGGCGGCAGGTTCATTCACGGTATAACTTCCATTGTAACTGCAATTGCTGGCATCGGTTATCTTTACGGTATAGTTTCCTCCTGCAATACCATTTAAGTTTGGAGTGGTTGCACCGGTGTTCCAGAGAATAGTAAAGGGAGCTGTTCCACCTGTAATGGTATGTACAATCGATCCGTTATTTGCACCATTGCAGGTGACATCTGTCACTACTGCTGAAACGGTAAACGGTACAGGATCACTGATTGGGAAATTATAAATAGAAATACAACCGTTGTTATCGGTTATCGTCAGAGAATAACTACCAGCTGATAATCCTGAAATATTTTGTGTAGTCGCTCCATTGCTCCATAAAAAGGTATAACCAGGTATGCCACCTGAAACGGTATTGATCGTAATGGATCCATCGTTTCCTCCGCAAGTAGAAACATCCACGCTGGATGAGGTGATGCTGATGACAGCGGGTTCATTAATCGTATAGTTTCCGTTATAAGTACAATTACTCGCATCGGTGATCGTCACCGTGTATGGTCCTGCAGACAGACCACTCAGATTAAGAGTGTTTGCTCCTGTGTTCCAAAGTACAGTAAAGGGTGCCGTACCTCCTGTCACAGTATTTGTAATAGAACCATTGTTGGCGCCGTTGCAAGTAATGTCTGTACTTGTTGCAACCACTGTGAATGGAGTAGGATCACTAATCGAAAAATTAAAGATCTGCGGACAACCGTTAGCATCTGTAATGCTTACCGAATATGCTCCTGCTACTAGTCCTGAAATGTTTTGTGCAGTAGCTCCTGTATTCCAAAGAAAAGTATAAGGAGCTGTTCCTCCGGCAATGCTGGTAAGAGTAATCGTTCCGTCATTGCCTCCACAAGTCGTAGCATTGGTAGTGCTTGATACAATAGAAATAGGAGCTGGTTCTGCTACATTGAAATTAAACACCTGCGGACAACCGTTGGCATCTGTAACAGTAACAGAGTAAGCGCCGGCAGTTAATCCTGAAACATTTTGCGAAATGGCACCAGTACTCCAAAGGAAAGTATAAGGTCCTGTTCCACCGGAAACAGAAGAGAGCGTAATGCTTCCGTTGTTGCCACCGTTGCAGGACGTATTGGTTATGCTGGATGTAATGACAATGGGAGTCGGTTGATTCACGTTAAAGTTGAATACTTGCAGACAGCTATTGGCATCAGTAATCGTCACAGAATAAGCTCCGGCACTTAAGCCGTTAACGTTTTGTGTGGTAGCTCCTGTATTCCAAAGGAAGGTGTAAGGTCCTGTACCTCCAGAAACAGAAGAGAGCGTAATGACTCCGTTGTTTCCACCGTTACAAGATGCATCAGTGATGCTTGACGTGATGGCAATAGGAGCGGGTTCAGAAATAGTAAAATTGAAGATCTGAAAACAAGCATTCGCATCTGTTACGGTTACGGAATAGACACCGGCAATTAATCCTGAAACGTTTTGCGAGACGGCACCATTACTCCATAAGAAAGTATAAGGTGCAGTACCTCCTGAAACAGCGGCTAGCGTAATGGTTCCATTGTTTCCTCCATTACATGTCACATTAGTGAAAGAAGAGGTAACCGCAATAGAAGCAGATTGTGTCACTGTAAAATTGAACAGTTGTCCTGGACAACCGCTGGCATCTGTAATGGTCACAGAGTAGGCACCTGCAATGAGTCCTGAAATATTTTGCGAAAGAGCTCCGGTACTCCAAAGGAAAGTATAGGGAGCCGTTCCTCCTGAAATAGTAGTAAGGGTAATGGCACCGTTACTACCTCCATTACACGATACATTGGTGATCGAAGATGTAATAGTAATCGGAGCGGGTTGAGTGACTGTAAAGTTGAATACTTTCGGACAACCGTTGGCATCTGTAACGGTAACAGAATAAAGGCCGGCAGTTAATCCTGAAACATTTTGCGAAATGGCACCAGTACTCCAAAGGAAAGTATAAGGTCCTGTTCCTCCAGAAACAGAAGAGAGTGTGATGGTTCCGTTGTTTCCTCCATTACATGAAACGTTGGTAATAGAAGAAGTGACCGCAATGGCTGTAGGTTCTGTAATGGTAAAGTTGAATACTTTCGGGCAGCCGTTGGCATCTGTAATGGTTACAGAGTATGCACCTGCAATCAGCCCCGAAACATTTTGTGAAACGGCACCATTGCTCCATAAGAAAGTATAAGGTCCTGTTCCACCGGAAACAGTAGTAAGTGTAATAGCTCCATTACTTCCACCGTTACAGGATGCATTGGTGATCGAAGAAGTAGCGGTGATCGCAGTAGGTTGAGTGATCGTGAAATTCAATACCTGTGGACAACCGTCGGTATCTGTAATGGTCACAGAGTAAGCACCTGCAATCAGCCCTGAAACATTTTGTGAAACGGCACCATTGCTCCACAAGAAAGTATAAGGAGCTGTCCCCCCTGAAACGCTAGTAAGTGTAATGGCTCCGTTGTTGCCACCGTTACACGATACATTCGTGATAGAAGAAGTGACGCTGATCGGAGCAGGCTGAGTCACGTTAAAGTTGAATACTTTGGGACAACCATTAGCATCGGTGATGGTTACAGAGTAAGCACCGATAGTTAATCCTGCAATATTTTGTGAAACAGCACCAGTACTCCAAAGGAAAGTATAAGGTCCAGTTCCTCCAGAAACAGTAGAGAGTGTGATGGCTCCATTGTTTCCACCATTACATGAAATGTTCGTAACAGAAGAGGTAACAGCAATCACTGTAGGTTGAGTGACTGTAAAGTTGAATACTTTTGGGCAACCGTTGGCATCGGTGATGGTTACAGAGTAAGCACCGACAGTTAATCCTCCAATATTTTGTGAAACAGCACCAGTACTCCAAAGGAAAGTATAAGGTCCAGTTCCACCAGAAACAGAAGAAAGCGTAATGGCTCCATTGTTTCCACCGTTACAAGAGACATTCGTGATAGAAGAGGTAACAGCAATGGCTGTAGGTTGAGTGATCGTAAAATTGAACACCTGTGGACAACCGTTGGCGTCTGTAACAGTGACAGAGTAAAGGCCGGCAGTAAGTCCCGCAACATTTTGCGAAACGGCACCATTACTCCACAAGAAAGTATAAGGAGCTGTTCCACCAGAAACAGTAGTTAAAGTTATAGCTCCGTTGCTTCCGCCGTTACATGAGACATTGGTGATGGAAGAGGTTGATGCAATAACCGTTGGTTGTGTAATCGTAAAATTAAATACCTGACCAGGACATGCGTTGGCATCCGTAATGGTTACGGAGTAAACACCAACAGACAATCCTGAAACATTTTGAGAGATGGCTCCATTACTCCATGCAAAGGAATAAGGAGCTGTTCCGCCGGAAACAGTATTAAGTGTAATGGCTCCGTTGTTGCCACCGTTACAGGATATATTCGTGATAGAAGAGGTGATCGCAATAGTTGCCGGTTGAGTGACCGTAAAGTTGAATACTTTCGGACAACCATTGGCATCTTTAACCGTCACAGAGTAAGGGCCAGCAGTAAGTCCTGCAAGATTTTGTGAAACAGCTCCGGTGTTCCAAAGGAAGGTATAAGGTCCAGTTCCTCCAGAAACAGAAGAGAGCGTGATGGCTCCATTGTTTCCACCATTACATGAAACGTTAGTAATAGAAGAGGTAACAGCAATGACTGTAGGTTGAGTGACCGTAAAGTTGAATACTTTCGGGCAACCGTTAGCATCCGTAACGGTCACAGAGTAAGGACCGGCAGTAAGTCCTGAAATATTTTGTGAAACAGCTCCGGTGTTCCAAAGGAAGGTATAAGGTCCAGTTCCCCCGGAAACAGAAGAGAGCGTGATGGCTCCATTGTTTCCACCATTACATGAAACGTTAGTAATGGAAGAGGTGACAGCAATGGCTGGAGATTGAGTGATCGTAAAATTGAACACCTGTGGACAACCGTTGGCGTCTGTAACAGTGACAGAGTAAGGGCCGGCAGTAAGTCCTGAAATATTTTGAGAAGAAGCGCCGTTGCTCAAAAGGAAGGTGTAGGGTCCTGTTCCTCCAGAAACAGAAGAGAGCGTGATGGCTCCATTGTTTCCACCATTACATGAAACGTTAGTAATGGAAGAGGTGACAGCAATGGCTGTAGGTTGAGTGACCGTAAAGTTCAGTACTTTGGGACAACCGTTGGCGTCTGTAACGGTCACAGAGTAAGGGCCGGCAGTAAGTCCTGAAATATTTTGAGAAGAAGCGCCGTTGCTCCAAAGGAAGGTGTAGGGTCCTGTTCCCCCAGAAACAGAAGAGAGCGTGATGGCTCCGTTGTTCCCACCGTTGCAAGAGACATTGGTAATGGAAGAGGTTGCTGAAATGACAATCGGTTGAGTGACCGTAAAATTGAATGCTTGCGGACAACCATTGGCATCAGTGATGGTTACAGAGTAAGGGCCTGCAGTAAGTCCTGCAACGTTTTGCGAAACGGCACCAGTGCTCCAGAGGAAAGTGTAAGGCCCTGTTCCACCGGAAACAGTAGAGAGCATGATGGCTCCGTTACTTCCACCGTTGCACGATACATTGGTGATAGAGGAGGTGATGGTAATAGGTAAAGGTTGATTGACGGTAAAGTTGAAATTTTGAGGACAACCATTAGCGTCAGTTATTGTTAGGGAATAAGCCCCAGCTGTCAGGCCCGAAATATTTTGTGTAATAGCTCCATTGCTCCATAAAAAACTATAGGGTCCTGTACCACCAGAAACAGAAGATAGTGTAATGGCTCCATTACTTCCTAAGTTACAGGAAACATTTGTAACGGCAGATGTAACGGTAATGGGAGCGGGTTCGCTCATTGTTAAACTGGAAAAATTACATACAGCAAATCCAGATGCAATTTTTGCCTGAATACTGATAAAGAAACTGGGATCAGCAGGTAAATTGGTAAAGGTATAAGTATTGGTCGCTTGAGAAACGGATTGAAAACTGATGGTGGAGCCGGCGATAGTAAAAGTATAAGGGGCTCCTCCTCCTGTTACGATAACATCTACACTGCCATTAGTACCTCCGTTACAGGTGGGAGGATGAATGGTATAGCTCACTGAAACACCGGAAGCAGCAGGAAAGCATTGAGCGTTTGCTTTTTGACCTGCCAATATAAAACTAATTGTTAGCCCTAAAAGCAAGCTTTTCAATACAAGTGCCTGAAATATTCTCACTCTTTGATTCATTGTACAGGTGTTAATTCAATGATCTTCTGCAACGCATGCCTCTCCGCATCCTGAACGATGATGGTATAATTTCCTACTCCCAATTTTTTGAGTTGAATACGTTGTTCTTTATATACCTGTGAAGGACTAAAAGTACTGATGATTTGAATCGTGTAAGGCGAAGTGCCTCCTGATATAGAAAGCTGGAGTGTGCCATCACTGCTTGTTGCCGTTGTCGGTTGGTCTATTTTTACTTCTATAGCTAGCGGATTGTCAGCTATAGAGGAAAAGTGATGGCATACAGTATTTTTATAGGCAAAAGAACTGCCTATAAAAAGGAACAAAAACGATAGGTATATAAGATTCTTCATAGTTGACAAAACACAACTTAAACGTCTTTTACGGCTTATAATCTTTATTGGTTGTTGTTTTAATAAGGTATTGTATGAGAAAAATTACATTTCTACTATATTAAAAGATCTATTGAGGCCTAAAACTAAGCATTTTAATGAAAAAAAGGCTAGCTATTATACAAGATTTTACATTTGGGTTGTGGTGTAAAGGCAATTTCAGTTTCACAATCTCATTCTTTATTGTAGATTTGTCCCATTCCTAACTGTATTCAAACAAAGCAAGAAATCTATTAATTATGGCATTTGACATTGAAATGATTAAGGCGGTATATGAGCGTTTTCCTCAACGCGTGGAAGCCGCTCGTAAGTTGGTTGGCCGTCCTTTGACACTTACCGAAAAGATTCTTTATTCTCACTTGAGCGATGCCCTTCCAGGAAAACCGTTCGAAAGAGGAAAATCATATGTTGATTTTCATCCGGACAGAGTGGCTATGCAAGATGCCACAGCTCAGATGGCTTTGTTGCAATTTATGCAAGCTGGACGTCCTAAAGTTGCAGTCCCTTCTACAGTGCATTGTGATCACTTGATCACTGCAAAAGTGGGTGCTAAAAATGATTTGGCGGTAGCGAATACAGAATCAAAAGAAGTATTTGATTTCTTATCTTCTGTTTCTAATAAATATGGTATTGGTTTCTGGAAACCAGGCGCAGGTATTATTCACCAGGTAGTATTGGAAAACTATGCATTCCCAGGTGGAATGATGATCGGTACAGATTCTCACACAGTGAATGCTGGTGGTTTGGGTATGTTGGCTATCGGTGTGGGTGGAGCAGATGCTTGTGACGTGATGGCTGGTCTTCCTTGGGAACTGAAATTCCCTAAATTGATTGGTGTGAAGCTGACCGGTAAACTATCAGGTTGGACAGCAGCTAAAGATGTGATATTAAAAGTGGCTGGTATCCTTACTGTAAAAGGGGGAACAGGCGCTATCGTTGAATATTTCGGAGATGGAGCAACATCTCTGTCTTGTACAGGTAAAGGTACGATCTGTAACATGGGTGCTGAAATCGGAGCAACAACGTCTACTTTCGGTTACGATGAATCGATGGAGCGTTACTTAAGATCGTCTGGACGTAACGATGTAGCTGATCTGGCAAACGGTATAAAGGCTCATTTGACTGCCGATCCAGAGGTATATGCAAATCCAGAAAAATATTTTGATCAAATAATAGAAATCAACTTGTCAGAATTGGAACCACATGTGAATGGTCCATTCACTCCGGATTTGGCAACACCTATTTCAAAACTGAAAGAAGAAGCTACTAATAATGGCTGGCCGTTGAATATAGAATGGGGTTTGATTGGTTCTTGTACCAATTCATCTTACGAAGATTTAGCCCGTTCTTCTTCTATCGCTAAACAAGCCATTGAAAAAGGATTATCAACAAAGGCTGAATTCGGTATCAATCCAGGTTCAGAACAAGTTCGTTATACCGCTGAGAGAGATGGTTTATTGGGCATCTTCTCCGACCTGAAAGCAACGATCTTTACGAATGCCTGAGGACCTTGTATTGGTATGTGGGATAGAGTAGGAGCGGAGAAGGCAGAGAAAAACACGATCATCCACTCCTTCAACCGTAACTTTGCAAAGCGTGCAGATGGAAATCCGAATACCTATGCTTTTGTTGCCTCTCCTGAAATAGTAGCAGCTATGGCCATTGCAGGTAGCTTAGGTTTCAATCCACTGACAGATACCTTGACAAACAATAAAGGAGAGCAAGTGAAACTAGATCCTCCTAAAGGAGATGAATTGCCTTCTAAAGGTTTTGCAGTAGAAGATGCAGGTTTCCAGGCACCAGCTGCCGACGGTTCTGGCATCCAGGTAGCGGTGTCTCCAACATCAGATCGTTTGCAATTGCTGGATCCTTTCACTCCATGGGAAGGCACTGATCTTAAAGGATTAAAACTATTGATTAAAGCCAAAGGAAAATGTACAACAGATCATATTTCTATGGCTGGTCCTTGGTTGAAATACCGTGGTCACTTGGATAATATTTCCAACAACATGTTAATTGGTGCGGTGAATTTCTTCAACGATAAAACGGACAGCGTTAAAAATCAATTGACAGGTCAATATGCTCCGGTACCGGCTACTCAACGTGCATACAAAGCGGCTAACATCGGTACGATTGTAGTAGGAGATGAAAATTATGGAGAAGGTTCTTCTCGTGAACACGCTGCCATGGAACCACGTCACTTGGGTGTACGTGCGGTATTGGTGAAGTCGTTTGCGCGTATACACGAAACCAATTTGAAGAAGCAAGGTATGCTTGGATTGACTTTTGCGGATAAAGAAGATTACAACAAAATTCAGGAAGATGATACTATCGATATCCTTGGATTAACTTCTTTCGCTCCAA
>JAQBNU010000173.1 GCA_028288365.1 Chitinophagaceae bacterium
ATACAGAAACGTCTCCAGGGACAACTAGAAGCCCTAGGACGGCAAGAAGTGAAGCTCTTCGAAGATTCGTCCGCTCACATACTTAGCGAAGATTTCTATGCTACTCAAATGCGTTCTATCCGCAGTAAGAAACTTGGCGTTGAAAAGCAACTAAAAGAGCTAAAACTACAGAATGGCTTGCATACTTTGGAACCTATCAAAAACGCCTTTATACAAGGTAATACCGCACAAGAACGCTTCCTCACCGCTGAACCTGAACAACAGAAGATAGTCGTCGCAGAAGTACTTTGGAACCTGCTAGTTAAAGAAGGAGAAACTCAAGAAGTACGCTATAGAAGTTTCTATGAGGTACTAGCGAAAGCACCCAAAAACGGTGATTTAGAAATTATGCTGGCAGAGTAGGTTTCGAACCATCAATACCCACCCACAGACCGTGGTACGATTTAAGTAATGATCATTGCAGCGAACTGGAAAGCATATGTGGAATCGGCAACGAAAGCGAAAGCCTTGTTTGCGAGTGCAAAGCGCATGGCAGCACGGCCGGGAGTAGAAATCATCCTTGCACCACCTGCACCGCTCCTAGGTCTTTTAGTTGCTGATAACAAATCAAAGGTACCGTTTGCAAGCCAAGACATCTCAGACACCACCGGTGGTGCTGCCACGGGAGAGACCACAGCCGCGCTTCTTTCTGGTATGGGAGTTCAGTACACCATTCTTGGGCATTCAGAGCGTCGCGCAATGGGGGAGACAGACGCCGTAGTCGCGTCAAAGGTAGGGCACGCGCTTGCACATGGACTTATGCCGATCGTTTGCATAGGGGAGCGAGAACGCGATGCCGAGGCACATTACTTACACGGAATTCGTACGCAGATAGCTGCAGTCTACGCACCGCTATCTCCTAAAGAACGCATGAGCATAGTCATTGCTTACGAACCCATATGGGCGATAGGGAAAGATGCCTCGGAAGCTATCATGCCGCATGATTTGCAAGAGATGGTGCTTTATATTCGCAAAGTACTCACCGACTACTTGCCTGGGCGTGCATCAGAGGCGACAAAGATCTTATACGGTGGTTCCGTTGAACCAGGAAATGCGCGGGAACTCGCAGGCGGCAGCGACATCAGCGGATTCCTCGTGGGGCACGCGAGCGTGGACGTAACCACGTTCGCGGCACTCGTGAAAGCGGTTTCATAAACCACGTTGTGTTTTAAGAAGTAACGCCCAACCTACTGCGTGAGTGTGTCTACGTTCTGAGTATAGGTGCCAAGGAACGAGGGAATAACGAAGAGAAGCCCAATGAGCGGAAGAATAAACATCACGATCGTAACAATAACGGAGGTAAGAAAATACTTTCGGGTCTTCTCAACGGAGATAAAAATTGCATCTACCTTACTCTCAAGGGCATTCAATCGCGCAGTAGTGTCGGGTTCCATATAGAAACAGTATAGACCTTTGCGGTATGATGCAGAAATGAAAAGCATCACCAAAATCCCGAAGCTTGAGAACATTCCTGTGCTCGTGCGTGCTGCGCTTAACGTGCCTGTAGAAAATGCTGTGGTCGTTAACTCATTCCGTTTGCGCAAAGCAGTGCCTACTATCGAATATCTTCGGAAGAAGCACGCACGAGTAATTCTCATTGGGCACATTGGCGAGAAAGGTACCGAGACGCTGGAACCTGTATACCAAGCAATGAAAGAGTTTGTGCCGGGTATCGTGTTCTGTCCCGTAACGATCGGAGCTGTTGCACGTGAAGCCGTTCGGAATTTGCCGGCAGGAGGGGTGCTGATGCTTGAGAACTTGCGTCGCGACATTGGCGAGACGAAGAACAGTCCGCAGTTTGCGCAAGCACTCGCAGAACTAGCAGATGTTTTCGTGGAAGATTCGTTCGATGTGTGCCACCGCGAGCATGCCTCTGTGGTTGGCGTTCCCACGTTACTTGCACCCTACGCTGGCCTCCAGCTTTTGCAGGAAGTAGAGGAGCTTACGAAAGCTCTGAAGCCCGCAAGTCCATCGCTTGCTGTCATTGGTGGTGCGAAGTTCTCGACAAAGGAGCCGGTACTTACAGCGCTGCTCCAATCCTATGACCGTGTGTTCGTGGGCGGCGCACTCGCGAATGATTTTATGGCGGCTTCCGGCCATAGCGTAGGGAAGTCGCTTGTTTCAGCAGATCAAGACGAACTGGGCATTCGCAAACTGCTCAAGAATCCAAAACTCATGCTCCCGCTCGACGAAGTTGTGGCGTTACCAGAGGGCACGGTTGCTGACGGAGTCGTCGTAGGGCTCGATGGAGTACCTGCGGGGAAAGGTGTGTATGACGACGGACCGAAGACGGTGGAAGCGCTTGGCGCACTCGTGGCAAAAGCAAAGACGGTTCTCTGGAATGGTCCGCTTGGTCTCTATGAAAAAGGATTTACGAATGCGACGGAAGGGTTGGCAAAAGCAGTCGCTGCTTCGAACGCGTACTCGATACTCGGAGGCGGCGACACTGTTGCTGCCATCGAAGAGCTCAACCTTTCACGTCACTTCTCATTTATCTCAACGGGAGGTGGCGCTATGCTCGACTTCTTGGCGAAAGGTACGCTGCCAGGGTTAGCAGTGCTTGACTTATAGCGTCTACTAAAGTATAATATTAGACAGCAGTACGAGTACCTTTACAAGGCTCTAGATGGGCGGTTTCAGCGAAAAGCAGCTCTCAAAAGAGGGCACCTTTTCGCTGAAACCGCCCAATACCTGGGAGGAGAAGCACTATAGGAGGCATACGATGTCCGACATCGCACACCCCGACACTGCCATCACCGCAGGTCTCGACACTGCCGCGAAGTATTTCCGCGTCCTGCTGAAATCGGGCATCACGCTCGAACAGCTGATGCGGCCGCTCGATAATCTGACCGCGCGGCGCAATTTCGCGCGGTTCGTCGCGGCCGGTTGTCCCAAAATCGAGCTCCCGCAGCTCAACATCATGGTGCCTGTCTTCGCCATCAACGAGCACGGCCACACCACGATCACATTCACCGGTCTCGACCTTTCGGGTGCCGAGGAAATCGAGCGAGCTGTGGAACAGGGCAATCGCGTGGGCGACTACGCGCAGTCCTGTCTCGTGAGTACGAACGCTGACAGCTACGACGCGAATCATCGCCTCGTTGCCGAACAGACCTATACGGTCGCGCTCATGCCGAACGCTGTCATCGAGAAGAATCGCGACCGCTCGACGGAGGGTCTTCGGCAGGTCGGTGCGGACAAGTTCGGCTACGCCAAACCGCTTGCCGGCATCGCGCCGCGCATTCGCGAGGCGCTTTCCGACGAGGCGATGGAAAAGCTCGGCTTCTATTACGTCGCCGCGCTCCACGATCCGATAGCGGACCGGGGTGGCTACCCGAGCGTGCTCGATGCGCACCGCGACGACGGTGGTCGTTGGCTCGACGCGTATTGGGGCAGGCCTGGCCGCAAGTGGCTTACCGGCGGCGCGTCTGCGCTGCTCGTCCCTGCAACCTGAGTCCTCAGACTTTCGAACCTCGGTTCTCTCAGAACCTTGGAACTTTGGTCGAAAATATTACACCCTCGCGCATTGCATCACAGCAGTGCGCGGGGGTTCTCTTTTGTATATACTGTGCAAGGTAGTAGGCGAATACGGAGAAGACTACGGTGTTCTCATGCCGAATCCAGTATCCATACATCCGGAATACGTTAGATTACGATGTAACGTAGCGTGAGATATGCAGACACTTCAGAAATGAAGCTACTTGGTGCGACAGATTGAGCGATTATAATCGCACGCACGATTCAGCCTGGAGAGAATTCGATGGGTAGTGGTATTGATGATCTGTCGCACAGAACGGACCGGGATGGCAACCCGAACGTGCTCAATGCGAACCGCAACGACGATGGTCGTTGGCTCAACGCGTATTGGGACAAGCCTAGCAACAAGTGGAATACCGGCGGCGCGTCTGCGCTGCTCGTCCCTGAAACTGGTTTCATTTCAGAAAGCGACCCTGTT
>JAQBNU010000048.1 GCA_028288365.1 Chitinophagaceae bacterium
GGAAGGAGTAAAGACAGCAGTTGATCATGCATTAAAAGAGAAAGAATCTATACGAATTTTCACCACTCCCTATTTTATTGCTTCAAAAATGGAAGCTTTTAAAACACGTGGCAAAGGAGATGTGTACGCCAGTCATGATTTGGAAGACATTATTTTCGTATTGGATAACAGAGACACAATAGAAGAGGAATTGTCAGCTGCCGATGCTCCTGTGAAAGAATACCTCAAGAAAGAGTTTAATGTATTACTAAGAAACTCATCTTTCGAAGAGGCTTTGATTGGACATGTTGAGCAATCTGATCAGATGAGGAGAAAAGAAAATATTATGGGAATGTTGAAAAACTTTGTAGGTTGATTTTTGTAACAGAAGTTTGCAAATTGTTCACAAACTATACGCTATTGCATATGGATGATGATAAAAGAAAAGAGCTGCGAGATAAAATTGTGTTTGGTGTTAATCTAGCTGTGAGCAGATTGATTGAAAGTAAAATCAAATCTGATGGAGAACTTGTGTATTCTCAAGACGGTAAAGTAGTCAGGATAAAGGCGAGAGATTTGAAGAAATAAACTTCAGACATGGGGCAATTGTCAAGCGAATTCAATCTTAAAAAAATCAGCCTAAGTATTTGCAATTACTAAAATAAAATAGCTATAATTGTATATAAATAATTAATAATTAGACAGTTAGATCAGTCCCCGCTACAACAAAAACCGTAGAGCGTTAAAAATTAACGAACTACGGCTTTCTCTTTTTAGATCCCTACAGATACCGGACAAATGCGGAATTTTTAGATTTGTGGGGGTTGGGTAATAGGGGTGGTGTTGCCATCATTTTAAATGCGAGCCATAATGACATTCGGCATCTATAAACATAAACAACGCATCCAAATCACCGTCAGTTAAATTTTCAAATTGATGAGGGTACTTAATATCCGAATACTGTTTGGCGAGATTAATAGCTGCTGTATCCTTTTTTGATAACAAGACTTGTGAATTGCGGATGTATTGTTTTGCCCATTTTTCAGACCGTCTATATAAAATGCGATAAAGCTCAGGCCCTACTTCTTGTGTATGCACGGCATGACATGTTTTACAATTCTCGCTGAAAACAGCTTGCCCTCTTATCACTTCTGTATTCGAACTATCAATTTGAATTACGGTTGGCTCATTGTCATCTATAACGTCGCACCCAAATTGTTCTTCAGTAGATTTTCTTATTAGAAAAATAGAAACGATTACAGTTAGTATTGCTAATAATGAAATCAAAAGAAGATAAATATTTATTCCAAGTAATTTATTCTTCATAAGACAACTTGATGTCGATTAAGGTAAACAATTTTCTAATAGGTAGCGGCAAATTTTCAAGGAGATTTTTGTAGTATTATGTACGCTGTAGCATGTATACAATTGTTAGCTTCAATTTTTAAAATAAAGAAATAAATGGGCGTTAACTTATTTACATTAACTGCTAAAGCTAGTATTTCAAAATCGCAATATCCCAAAGTAACAAAAGAGGATATTGTGTCTGTCTTTTATAATGAAGTCAAACAACAGCATCATTCAGTTCTAATTCGAAAGGATGGTTTTATAGAGTTTTCTATAGCGGCTTTTGATTTTGGCTTGAATAGATATAGAAATAAGTTTGGCAATTATTCTAAAGGTTATTTTGAAATTCAAGAAACAAGTAATTTTATTAGTATTACTTTTCATGGCGAATTGTTAAGAGGTTTATTCCACGCCGGGTTTATTCCTATAGCATTACTTTTTGTCGCTATCGGGTTTATAGGAATTAAAGCTTTTTTATTTCCATTGATACTTTGGCCTTTGATATATGGGTTAGTTTTGTTATCTGAAAATATTTCAAAGACACTGTATTTAGCTCATAAGATAAATAGAATTCAAGAAAGGTTAAGAGATGGAGAGCGAATAACCGAATGATGAAAACTATACACAAGAACATTAAATAAATTTCAGAGCGGCTTGATTGTTCGGAGCTTTAACCGCTTTTCATTGTTTCAAGAGTAAGTAACAAAACTAAAATATGATCATCGCCTCTGCACAAACTGAACCACAAGACCACGATACAGAGGCTATGAGCCGGTTATGTTCCGGCAGTACAATAATTATGTTAAATAGAAACGTATAGTAGCAACCCTTACAACGGGTGTTATTGCCAGTGATACATTAGAAACATTTTAATATTATTGTTAATAAGCCGTAGTAAATTACAGATTGTAATTCTTATTTATCTTTATAAAATGACCCATCATAAAAAAATAATAGACTACATCAATAAAGTAGTAACATTGACAGACGAAGAAACAGCACAGATCAATGCGTGTTTCAAAGCAATCAAAATAAAAAAGAGACAATTTATTGTACAACCTAATTATGTGGCAGAGCACCGTTACTTCGTGATTAAAGGAGCTTTGAGAGCTTATGTGATTGGGGATGAAGGACAAGATCATACCATTCAATTGGCCATTGAAGACTGGTGGATTTCTGATTACAACAGTTACATGTTTCAGCAACCGGCCACGATGTTTGTCATGGCATTAGAAGACTGTGATCTCCTACAAATTAGTTTTGAGGATGAACAACGTCTAAAAATGATGAATCATAAATTCGAAACATTCTTTAGAATCATGGCAGAAAGAGCAAGTGCTTTCATGCAAAAAAGAGTCATTCTCAATCTTACCAAAACAGCGGAAGAACGTTACAATCACTTCATGGACAACTATCCTTTGATGGTACGGCGTGTACCACAATATGCGCTGGCTTCGTATTTGGGAATGACTACTGAATTTCTTTCTAAAATCCGTAATCAGAAAGTAAAACGAAAATCTTGAACCAGTTCAACCTTTTTTCCTAATCTACTTCATTTTTAAATTATACTACACACTGCACATTTGCATGGTCAACAAAGACAAATTAAATCGTCTCATCCATGCAACAATTAAAAAACAAAGTAGCCGTCATTACAGGAGGTAGTAGCGGTATAGGTTTAGCCACAGCAAAAAGATTCCTGGCCGAAGGTGCCAAGGTTGCTATTACCGGCCGCAACCAACAAACATTGGACAAAGCTGTTCAGCAATTGGGTTCATCGGTCTTGGCCATTCAAGGAGATGTTTCTCAATTGGCCGATCTTTCTCGCATCTATCAAACAGTAGAAAGTAAGTTTGGTAAGATAGACAGCTTGGTGGTGAATGCAGGAGTGTACGTCATCGGACCATTGGCCAATTTTACAGAAGAGATGTTCGACAAAGTAAGTGACATTAATTTTAAGGGCGCTTTTTTCTCTGTACAAAAAGCTCTTCCTTTCTTAAAAGATGGCGCATCCATCATTTTGATTTCTTCCACAGTAAATGGAAAAGGCATTCCTAATCACGCGGCTTACTCTGCCACCAAAGCAGCCGTGCGTTCTATGGCGCGTAGCTTCTCAGCAGAATTACTGGATCGAAAAATCAGGGTCAACACATTGGCTCCAGGTCCAATAGACACTCCGGTGTTTGAAAGCATTACTGGTTCAGCGGAAGAAGCCAGAGCCATGGCAGAGGCTATGGGTAATTTCACTCCGGTAAAAAGATTAGGTCATCCCGATGAAATCGCCGCCGCTGTGCTTTACCTGGCTTCGGAAGAATCTGCTTTTATGCTGGGTGCAGAACTATTGCTCGATGGAGGATTAAGAGACTTATAGAATGTTCATTAGAATGTCATCAACTGAATCTGAACAAAAAAAGCAAGACCGAAAACCGGTCTTGCTTTTTTTAAATGATAGCGAGTTGAAAGAATTATTTTACAAAGTGCTTCGTCAGGGTATTCCTCTCTTTAGTCCAAACAATGACATAAGCACCAGCAGAGGCAAGCACTCCCGCCAATTGCGTGACTAGTTCGTTGGTTTAATACATTTGCCAGAAACCTACGCGATCTTTAGTGCATTTATAGCCATTGCCTAAAACGATCAACCAGGCTTAAGAAAAGAGTACACAATTAAAACAAACATTAACTGCCTTTCCACGTAAATAGTTAATGTGCGAATAGATTTTTTTTTAATAGCTCAAATGAGCAGTATAAAAAGATAAAACCATTTTCACGTACGATTAGAGTAATAGTGTTGTTTCAGTCTTCTTCGAAACAGTGTTACCAAAGCGCAACAGCATTACGTTAGCTTCTATCGTACTCTCTTTTTGTTGGTTACCTTGTTATGAATAAGACAATTAAAAGAAATATACTTTTCAATTTTACCGCTATGAATAACACTATAAAACTCTCATTATTCATTTTCATGCTGTTTTTGTCTGTCGCCTCTTTTGCTACCGCTTTTTCGGTGACCAGCACAGCCGATAACGGTGCAGGTACGTTGCGTCAAGCCATCATTAATGCCAATGCCGATTTAACGGCTACAACGGGAGCTCCTCACCTCATTACCTTTACAGGAGGAGGCATAGGGACGATTAACCTGGCGACCAGTTTGCCTGCCATTACGAATCACGTGAGTATTAATGGTGGTACTTTAGGTACTGTCATCATCAATGGTGGAAATACAGCGGCGGTATCTCAGGGCATTTTATACAACGCCTTAAAATGTTCAGGGTCGGTCTTTCAAAAGATGGTAGTCAATAATTGTGGCGGGCCAGTAGGTGTGGGTGTTTATATACAATCACCGGCTATATCAGTGACCATTACAAATTGCAGAATCGGAACCAATCCAGCGGGATCGGCAGCGGTTGCCAATCAAATAGGAATTAAGATCGATGGCGCTGCGGATGGAGGCCATACGATTAGCAATAATGTCATTTCCGGAAATGTACAAGTGGGTCTTATCCTTGCTAGTTCGATCAATAATCTGATCAGTAGTAACTATGTTGGGCTAGATGTTACGGGAGCAAATGCTATGGGCAATACGGGCAATGGCATTTTTTTAAATGGCTCTTGTAATTTCAATACGCTTGATAAAAATGTGGTGAGTGCAAATACCGGCGGAGGCATTTTATTGTCCTTAAGTTCTCATAACACGATTACTGGCAATATCTGCGGCCTGGATCAATCGGGCATGGTGTCCAGAGGAAATCAATGGGATGGAATCGGATTGATCAATGGCAGTAATTATAACATGATAGGGGGTAAAACAACTGCCGCAAGGAATGTATGCAGCGGGGGAGTATCTGCTATTGCCAGTGGTATTGCTATTAAAAGTGATGTAGGAGCTACAAGTTCTTTTAATACGGTTTTAAATAATTATTGTGGAGTAGGATCGGACGGTACCACGGCCATTGGAAATGCTAACTATGGTATTTATTTAGGTTATGTCAATGCTACCAACAACGTAATAGGTATTCCTGGCTTTGGCAATGTGATAGCTTATAATGCCAACGGTGCTGTTTATTTGGAAAATGCGGGTACGATTAATAATTCCATCCGTGGCAATTCTATTTACTGCAATGGGCCAGGCACAGCGCCTGCGGCTGGGCAGTCCAATGTTGGTATTGAGTTGAATGCAGCTAACACGGCTCTTGCACCACCAGTCATCAATGCAGGTTCTATAGCTTCAAATGTTTATGGTTCAGGCCTGAGTCCTGGAGATACGGTAGACTTGTACTATATAGATGCCTGTCGTGGATGTCTCTATCCAAATGGCAAAACCTATATAGGAATGGCCATTGTCAATGGTTCAGGGGCCTGGAGTTATACGGGCGGAGTGGTATTAAATTCAAAAGTCACGGTGACGGTTACTAAATATAATGCTTCAAATCTGCCTGGTAACACTTCA
Organism: Chitinophagaceae bacterium; assembly: GCA_028288365.1. Taxonomy (GTDB): domain Bacteria; phylum Bacteroidota; class Bacteroidia; order Cytophagales; family Cytophagaceae; genus JACMQM01. The sequence continues at coordinate 5,771 of JAQBNU010000048.1, forward strand.
CCATTTAGCCCTTGTTCGATTACGTTGCCTGTGACGTTGGTTTCATTTACAGCATTCTATAATGGAAATCATGTAGACTTAAGTTGGGCCACGGCTACTGAAATCAATAACAAGTATTTTGACATAGAGAGAAGTCTGGATGGCAAAAACTTTGAAGCCATAGGAAAAGTAGATGGCGCAGGAAACCATCAGGGTTATTTGAATTATGATTTTGTGGACCCCTCTTCTCTATCTGGTGTTGTTTACTATCGTTTGAAACAAGTGGATGTTGACGGAACGTCTGAGTATAGTTCTATAAGAGTAGTGAGTATTCTTTCTAGCGAACAAGTCATTGTATATCCTACACCAGCCAATGTAGGAGAAGATATTCACGTGGTGATATCTAACCAAACGGATGCCACGTCGGTTACTATTGAATTAGTGGATATGCTCGGTAAAACGGTACTCAGCTATACTGGAGAAGGATCGTCGCATGTACTCCACCAAGCATCCTTGTCTAAAGGGATTTATCTTGTGATTGTCAAAGAATCGCTCACTAGCACAACAACTAAGATCATCATCCATTAACACTCATGAGGTACCACGCCAGCAGGAGAAACTCAGAAGCGAGTGAATGAATGTCTTAATACAAGTTCTAATTCTAAAAAATGAAATACCATTGAAATGGTAGATGTAAATCGTAAGCATTAGTCCACTTTGGTTTGAAGACATACACCAACAACAAAAAAAAGAAAAGCCTGATCATCACCAGGCTTTTTTTGTTGCATTAATTGTCTATTCTATCAAGAACTATTTTGTCCAATAGCAAAGAATGAAAGCAACAGCAAGTAGTGAAACTAAATTATAGCCGGCATTGATGGCAAAAAGCTTCCATGACTTGTTTTCCCATGCGGTACTTGACAAATGTCCAGGCACATAAAAACCAAGCCAGGTGAAGATGGCTGCATTTAGAGCACTCGCTAAGGGACCAAGTTGATTGATCTCTGGAACAAATGTCCAGGCGGCAATATTATGAGCAAATACCCAGGCAAAAAGAAAATTCCCGATGAGCATAAAAACCATGCCTTTTACCATGAGACTAGTCTCTGCTTTAACGTTGGGATCATATCCCATTTCTTTTCCCCATGCTTTGCCAAACAAAAGAGTATACCAAATAAAGCCGAGTATAAAATTGATTACAACAGCGACGAGGATGGCAACGACATTGATTTTTAGTTCCATAATGAATGATGTTTAAGTTAAACTATTGAAGTCTAATATACCTTTTTCTTTCATAAAAAATAGCAAGACAATTTCTACTATGGGCTCAAGTGAAGATGCTTGTACCAACAGGTATTTTTATAAGCATAATATCTCCATTACATCATTTGACATTCATGATTTGTTCATGTCAGGGCATATCAATTATGAATGCAGCATGCGATGAAGTTTTTATCAGAAATTGAATTATATTCATCCCATTGGCGCTGCTGATTATTCGATATGCAAGGAGAGAGTTATCCTGAAAAATTCAATCAACACATGAACGATAATGACATCAAAAAACTTTCCCGTCTGACAGCCATTTTAACCCAGCTGCAAACGAAAAAACTATTGACAGCAACGGCACTTGCCGAAAAATTTGGAGTAAGCATCAGAACAATTTATAGAGATATAAAAGCACTGGAACAGGCCGGTGTTCCTATCGTGACAGAAGATGGAAGAGGTTATTCACTGATGGAAGGCTATAGAATTCCGCCGGTAATGTTTACCGAAAATGAGGCGAATGCGCTGATCACGGTCGAGCAATTGGTGTTGAAGAATAGAGACAGTTCTCTCGTTGCAGCCTATACAGAAGCGGTAAATAAAATAAAAGCCATCCTGTTGTATGCCACAAAAGAGAAGGCGGATTTACTTTCCAAAAGAATTGCGGTTAGTCCTGTCATGCCACACACCAACACGAGCAATTCCTTGGCCTTGATTCAACAAGCGTTGACGACCTTCAAGGTGTTGAGTATCGTCTATCATTCAGAAGGCAAAGATGAAAAAACAAAACGTAACATAGAGCCCTTCGCATTGTATTACAACCTGGAAGAAAGCTGGACACTCATTGCTTATTGCAGACTAAGAAAGGATTACAGAATGTTTCGTTTGGGTAGAATTTTACAAATTGAAACTCTTGATTTGAGTTTTACTCCTCACAAATTGACCTTAAAAGAATATTTGGACAGTAAAGAAAAGAAATTCAAAACCCCTGACACCCCCATGTCATAATGTGCTTTTACTTTTGTGTTCATCATTCATCAACCGTTAAACAAAAGAAACATGAAGAACATAAATTTAACCTCATTGCGACTCATCACCGCTGACATCAAAACGTTGGTTCAGTTTTTTGAAAACGCCACTCTACTACCTGCCAAGTGGTATACAGAAGACTTTGCAGAGATCGTTTCTACTTCTTGTACGTTGGCCATTGGAAGCACTCGCACCTTGGCTTTATTTGGAGAAGGTATTGCTCAACCGGCGACTAATAGAAGTGTTATCATAGAATTTCTTGTGGAAGATGTGGATCGCGATTACGAGAGAATTAAAGAGTTAACGCAGGACATTGTTCAGAAACCGACAACCATGCCATGGGGGAATCGCTCCTTATTATTTAGAGACACGGACGGTAACTTAATTAACTTCTTTACACCGGTAAGTCCGGAAGCGGTTAAGAAATTTGCTTCGTAAAAAAGCGCTGTCCTTTGTTGGCGCAAGCAAAATGCAGGCGCTAACAAAGAGAGGCGATATGAAAATGAGGGACGCTTATGCCGACGGACTAAAAATAATGTTGGAAATAATGATGAGATCATCGCTTCGTGTCAATAATTTTTTATTTTTAATTTCGGCTCTGTAGTTCGACGAGACACGAGCGAAAAAACAAACTTAAATTATGACAGAAGGACACAAATCATTATCCAAATGGATACTTATCGTATCAGGACTTTTTGCATTGCTGGAACTGATGGTAAGTGTATCCTTATGCTTTTCACCGGAATCGGTTGTGCAGACCGTTGATCTTAACGCAAAAGGCGTTGACTACTTAATTTATATGTGGGCTGGCCGACAATTTGCTCTTGGCGTTATTTTTGCTTTTGCAACATTTAAAAAATCAGTTCCTATGCTGACAATAGCATATATTTTCTTTTTAGTCATGTTTGTTGGCGATTTATTTATTGGAATTTCGCAGAAAGAGAATTCACTGATCATTGGCGCTTTAGTCATGTGTATGGTTTCTTCAGGAATGCTATTTGCAATCAATAGGAGAAAATGATTTTATATTTATTCATTGGTTGTATCGTGTAGTCATTTGAAATCGTGTACATGCTGAAAGCTTCTTATTACTTAAATTCGGATGTGGTTTTTCTTGCCAAGGATCTAATTGGCAAAACGCTTTGTACGCGCATAAACAATACACTCACTTGCGGTATCATCACAGAAACGGAAGCTTATGCCGGTGCGAACGATAAAGCTTCGCATGCCTACAACGGCAAACGAACAAACAGAACAGAAATCATGTATAGCAAAGGGGGCGTAAGTTATGTGTATCTGTGCTATGGTATTCACCGGCTTTTTAACATCGTTACCAATGCAAAAGATATTCCTCACGCCATCTTGATACGCGCCATTTATCCAACAAAAGGCATTGAAGAAATGGTAAAACGACGTGGCGTAAAGTTTTCTAATCGTTTATGTGTAGGCCCGGGCAACGTGTCACAGGCTTTGGGAATAGACCTCGTGCATAATAGTTTATCGTTAACAGGTAAAGAGATTTGGCTGCAGGACGATCATGTGCAATTAAAAGAAAGCGATATACAGGTCGGTCCGCGTATAGGTGTTGATTATGCAGGCGAAGATGCAAAGTTGCCTTTTCGTTTCTGGACTACGAACTATAATTTTGAATAGACAGCGAAACTTAATGGATAAATTTTTGGAAAGAAAAGTCGGGATGACGCATCTCTAGTTCGTTATTACCCGATTCCAATTGTGCGGCGGTTGCATAAGCAAACATTTTTTGTTCATAGTCGTTGATGGCCGCTTCTATGGTCGCATGTTTTCCGTTCGTGAGGTTATCAGATAAAATGGACGCGTCCATCAGTCCGGTATTCACTCCCTGACCTGCAAAGGGCGGCATGACATGTGCCGCATCCCCGATAAGCGTGATAGGCAAAGGGCGATTGCTTTTCCAGGGTTTATCCAATGGTAATTTTCTCGTAGGCAATCCAACAAAGAAAGAGGTGGAGCGGAATAATTGTTGGTATCGTTCATTCCAATTGGAGAACCTGTTGGAAAGAAACGCAACAATGGTGCCGGTATGCTGAAAGTCTAATCCATTACCATGAATCCATTCTTCAGGCATTTTAAAAATGACGCCATAGGTTAATGCACCGTTGTTGTAAGGGTTTGCCACTAATAGATTACCTTGACAGGCGGTCATTAATCTGTGACCATCGCATAATTGATAAAATTCCGGACAGTTGATTTCAGGTTGAGGGACATCTCCTTGTATGATAAAAGTTCCGGTGTCTTCGACTGCTGTATCCGTAACATATTTTCTTGCTTTGGACATTCCCCCATTCGCTACGATCACAACATCGGCAGTTGCATCCGGTTTATTTTCAAAATGCAAAAACCATTTTCCATTGTGTGCTTCCAATCCGGTGAATTTTCTGTCCCAAACAACGGCATCATTCGTTAAACTGTCAAGCAGTAGCTGCCTTAAATCGTTTCTGTTGATCTCGGGATTGTCGTATTGATTTTCGGGTGTAATTTTTTTAGTGAGCAACACGTTGCCTTGTTCGTCGGCAATGTTTATACCCATAGGCAGTGCTCTGGCATAATAGCTTTTCAGCAATCCCGCTTTCTTCATGGCCTCTTGTCCTGAATCTCTGTGCAGGTCAAGCGTACCGCCCCAAATTCTTGTGTGTGCGTCTTTGTCTCTTTCGTAAACGGTTACGTCTACACCTTTTTGCTGTAGCAAGGTTGCCATGGTGAGACCAACGGGTCCTGCACCAATGATGGCTACTTTTTTATTGTTCAGTAACATGTGTTTTCATTTTTAATTACGAAACACAAATTATGAAATGCTCTTGCGTCAGGCTTGTATAAACGCGACAAAATCGTTGTTTACAATCGGTTTCTCTTTCTTTGCTTTCCGTGCGAATGCCGCGGGCGTGGTTCCGCTGTAGCGTTTGAATTCCCTGCTGAGATGGGATTGATCGGTATAGCCCAGTTCATGTGCTAAGCCAGCAAGGTTGGAATCCGGAGAAAGCCATAATTGATTTCGCACCTGTTCAAAGCGCATTAAAGCGGAGACGTCTTTGACTGTATGTCCGGAAGACTGCTTGAAGTTCCTTTCCAATGTGCGAACCGTTGCATGAGCCGCCGCCGCTACCTCGCTTACCGGCAGCGTACCGTTCGCTTCTCTCATCGCCACTCCCGCTTTGAATAGCATGCTGTTCCTGGCCACCTGCGATCGTGCATCCAGGAAATATTGTTGTACCTCAGCCACCGCTTCTTCTATCTTGCCCGCATGGATGCAGGCCTGCAAAATAGATTGAAGCTGAGCTATCGGATGCTCAAAGATGCGCACGCCGTCTTTGCCCGACGGGAGTCCGAGCAAATCGAATACGGTCCATGGGAAGCATCGGACACCAATGATTTCTAAACGATTTTTTGTGTGAAAGAGAACAGGCTGATGGAGCAGTCCCATCATAAAGGGTGAAGGCAAGGATTGCAAGTCGCCATTGTGCGAGAAGCTGCAGCCGCTTCCGAAATGAAAAATAATTTCAGCATAGCCATCCGGTAGAACCTCAAAACTCGATGGGTTTTCTCCCGATTCTCTTCTGTCGTACCAAAAGCATTGGATGGTATCCTGTAGCTCTACGGGAGGTTGAAATTCCTGGTGCATATTTTTCATGAATAATATTCTCCACTTGCGTTAGCCGCGTGATCAATATAACGATCTATTTCTTTATCACTTTCTTCACCACCGTTTCTCCATCTTTTTTCAAGACGACGAAATACAATCCGGACGGAAGTCCTTGTGGGATTTTAATGATACTTGCAATTTCTTCCGGATTGATCTCTAACATCGTTTGACCTGATGCATTCATTACCATGATCTCATCGAATGTTAATCCATTGGAATGAATAAAGAAGTATTCTTCAAACGGATTAGGATGTATGAGAACAGAAGACTCCGTCGACTGATTGTTCGTCACCGATGTGACCGTAGATACAGTGACTTGTTGATTCAATGCGTTGTAGCCTGTTTGATCGGACCACAAGGAAGTATTTGCTAACTGAATGGCATAAGCAGTATTGTCAGGTATATTGCTATCTGGTAAATACAGGTAGCAATCATAGGTGCCGGCAGCAAGACCACTGATGTCGATCTGCTGCGAGAGACTGACGGCCTTCACCCATCTTCGTATGTCTGTGTTTAATAGAAATTGTTGCGTGGTTCCAGCTCCTGTTGGAACCATCACGAGGGACACCTCTCGTTGAAACAATGCTCTGGCAAATCCTACATTCTCCAGTTGGAGTTCTATGTTTAACAAGCTTCCACTTACATTCATTACAGATGTTCGAAGCACAAAGCGGTAACCTAATTTGTTGACGATGGTTGCATAATCGCCTGAACTCATCCAGTTGCTGATGACATCGGGAAAGTAATCACGATTGAGGGTTGTCCAATTGCAGGAGTCCAACTCGAAGAGGGCATTGCTTCCATTTGTTCTGGGTGCGTTCAAACCGTCCGATTCGCCTGACATAGGTGTGAACTGCGTTTCGTTTGCTAAATAAGTATAGTCACTAGTGCCCACAGGGTTTTGATCCTGACTGTTTACCGAAAAGGTACCCATGTCTCCCCAATTGTTCAGGAACGCATCGTCAAAAAAACCGATTCTCGATGAGGCAGTGCCGCCATATGCCGTGGCTTCTGTCAATGTTTGCGAACCGTACATCGTTTTCTTTATCGCAGGATACCTCACTTGTAGGAATACATCTCCAGGCAGTCCGTTGATCATGGAATCTACCACTTGTTTTCTATTGTTCCACTGACTGCTGCTGATGCTACCGTCTGTACCAAACTCACTGGAATTGGTATAATAGGATTCGCCCCATGTGCCAATCAATCCCAGCTGCACGCTGTACACCACGTCTTTGTTTTGTTTGATGACAGGAATGAGTTGTCCGATATGACTTAGTATTTGCGCTTTGGATGCTTGCTGAGGAGCAGTGTTATCGTAGGCATCAGAATAATAAAATCTCACCAGGCATTTGAATCCTGCTGCTCTGATGCGATCGAAGTCCAGTTGAATGTTGTGCAAATAGGTATCAGAAATCTGCGCCGTTAGATAGGCCGATAGTAAGAAATTTCTATGAATCATCGTGATCTTATCTGCACCGTTTTTCCAACCGGTTAATTCTGCCACGTCGATGTTGCTATAGTTGGAAGTAGTGTAATAGCCATTGTCGGTGATGGAATATTTTTCAAAGCCTCTCTCCGGATTGGCGATGGCATCAGAACTTTCCTGGTAGGAAACAGTACTGGTTTGAGCCGCCGCGCTGAATATGCCGCACAGGCTGACGAGTAAAAATATTTTCTTCATAATAAATAATTTTAAGAGTGCTCCAAGCACACATGATTTCATGCACGTCACCATTGGATAGCTGGTCAATCATGATCGTGCTTTTAAAAAATAGGGTATTCTTTTGCTGGTTTTAGTTTAATTAAAATAATGAATAAATTGATGGAAACAAATTAACTGTTGCCTGACGATGTATCAGATTTTAATAGCCATTCATTCCTTAATGCGTTGGTTTGTTTTAGCAAGCCTGTTGTTTGCCATTGTTCAGGCTTATAAAGGGTGGTTTTGCAACAAACCCTTTGTAAAATTTGATGATGCTGTCAGGCATATAACAGCGACCATTTTACATGTGCAATTGATGATAGGTCTTTGGCTGTACGGCATCAGTCCGGTGATCGATTACTTTTTACATCACTTCAAAGAAGCGGTGCACCAACGGGAGATTCGTTTTTTCGGGATGGAACACAGTTTCATGATGCTTTTAGGAATTGCAGTGATTACCATTGGTTCGGTGAAAGCAAAACGTAAAACGATAGACCAAGAGAAATTTAAAACGATGGCCATTTGGTTTACCGTAGGACTTTTAATTATTCTCAGTTCTATTCCCTGGTCCTTTTCACCACTTGTCAGCAGGCCTTGGTTTCGTCCGTTTTAATGGATGAAGAGAAACCAATTCAGTATTCTGTGTTTATAACAAAAAAATTGTTTTTCCGCACCATTACCGAATGGTATGATTAGCTACAGATTATACACAAAATATTTTTTTATTCTTGTCGGGATCGTCACAAGAGATAGTACACGATTGACACAAGTAAAAAATCACTAAAATTGAACGATATGAAGAAACTGCTTTTTTGCTCTCTGCTATTCACTCCCTTGTTAAGCTTCGCTCAGACCATTAAGATTGACACGGTGAGTTTCGTCACGCCAGATGTCAAAGAGGTGACACTGGATGCATCCATTAAGGGTAAACTTGAACCGTTTAGGGACAAAGACGATGCGATTGTATACATCTACAGGTTGAGTTCTTTTGTAGGAGCCGCTGTGAAGTGGCATGTACAAGCGGAAGGTGTAAATGATTACCTCGGTCAAAAAGAATACATCGCCGTGCATATTGATACAAAGAAAAAAAGCCATTGGATCAGTCACAAATATTTTAAAATTAACTATGTCAATTTTAACCCCAATACCTATTATACCTATAGACTCAAAGGGTATGTATTCAAAAAAGGATATGTAGATGAAAAGTCGTTCAAAGAAATTTCAACCTGTAGAAAAACGAAAAAAAATCGGGAGAAATAATTTACCGATGCTTTGCTAATGCTATTAATAGAATCATACTAAATCTATTTCAATTTAATTGTCATGGATTTTTACTTTAGCTATATAATTCAACTTATAAAAAATTCGCGGGTCTAACTTCTTCTGGTTGGCCAATACTTCTTCACGGTATTTATCCCAGCCCTTATCAAATTTACCTTTGTATTTGTCCAACCATACCTGATCCACTTGATGTGGCGCGTGGCCCGTTCCAGCTGCGTAATACAGAAAGAATGGTTTTCAGGATTCGTTGATTTCTGATTGGAGATATAGGTAATGGCTTTATCCGTAATCAGCGTAGTGAAATGTTTGCCCTTTGTATTTCCAAGATACGTTTCAGTACCTTCCACCAGCCATGGATTGTATTGATCTGTTTCTCCGTATAGGAAACCAAAATATTTATCAAAACCTCTGCCGGTTGGCCATCGATTAAATGGTCCAGCCTGTGTCACTTCATTCACCGGTGTAAGATGCCATTTACCTACCGCAAAAGTATTGTAGCCATTCTCACGAAGCACTTCAGATATAAAAGCTTTTTCAAATGGAATACGTGCGTCGTAACCAGGGAAATTGACAGCCGTTTCTGGGAATAAACCCATGTGTGCAGAATGCGAGTTTCTTCCGGTAAGTAAAGAAGCACGGGTCGGAGAACAAATGGCAGTGGTATGAAAGTGTGTATACCGCAGTCCATTGTCTGCCAAGGCCTGCAAGTTGGGTGTATTCACCAATCCTCCAAAAGGGTGGTGTTATTTATCTATTTCTCCCTCACTATTCGTTATAGAATGTTCCTTTGATTGCACAAAAAAGAAAGCACTCAAAATGGAACCGATTGAAGGTGTTGAAAGTTACATCATGATGAAACGGTTTACATTGCCTAGGTAATGTGGATTAAAAATCGCGTGGCAGGAAGAAATCCCACGTCCTTTTTTGAGTAATAATTTTACGGATAAGGCACACATCAGACGACTACATCATCCATTAATAATTCAGAAGCGATACAATAAAGCGTATTATTGTAGGGCAGCAAAAACAGTTCGCAAGAAATTTATTTCTTGCGAACTGTCCATCTCTTTTAGACACAGCCTTTGCATCGCCCCCGTTTTTTTTAAGTAAGTAAAATATTTTTCAGAGCATAACTTTTAGTAACTTGTTCAATCAACTAAGTTGACAATATACCGCTACTTACATTATACCAGCTAATTTTTATAATAATGAACATTTCAAAATTATTTCTAATAGGATGCCTGGGCATTCTTTCGATTGACGCGTGGAGTCAATGCAACACAGACTATCAGTTGTCCTGGTCCGATGAATTCGAACTCACAGAAGTGGATACGGATAAATGGGTACCTCAGCAAGGCGGCGGAGGTTTTGGTAATCAAGAGTTAGAGTATTACCAATCACAAAACGCCACGGTGTCGGGTGGGTTGTTGCACATCAAGATTGCTAATGAAACAGTTGTTGATGGTTCCACTACATACAACTATACTTCAGCTAAACTTCAAACCGCTTCAAAGGCTGACTTCTTGTATGGCAAGATGGAAGCAAGAATTAAAATGCCCGACGCGCTGGGTGCCTGGCCAGCGTTTTGGATGTTGGGTTCTAATATTGGCGATGTAGGTTGGCCGCATTGCGGTGAGATAGATATTATGGAATGGGTGGCGAGAGGACCGGACGCGGCTACGGGAAGTATATTCTATGATGGTATCTGGCCCAACAATCACCTGAGTACGCCATATAACATACCGCAAGGTCAATCGTTCATTACGGACTTCCATACGTTCGCCGTTGAATGGGAGCCCAATGAAATTCGTTACTACTGCGATGGAAATCAATATGCCACGTATAAGAATAGTAGCATACCTGTAGAATGGGTATTCAATCATGAGTTTTACATTATACTGAATTGCGCCATTGGCGGTACCGGAGGAGGAAACACCATTAACATCGTTGATCCTAAGTACATGGAAGTGGATTATGTGCGTGTCTATACTTTACCTACAACGGCTGATTCCATTATCGTTTCGGGCCCCAAAAGTCTGATGGAGAATAGTCAAAACGTGTTGTATACGACCACGTATTTTCCTAACACTACGTACGATTGGTTATTACCCGATGGCGCTACGATTACCGATGGTTTGGGAACAAATGCCATTCATGTCAACTTTACTGCGGCGGGTGGAAAAGTAAAAGTAACGGCTGCTAATTCCTGTGCTACATTGTCTGACTCTATCTCGTTGAATGTATTGGCTGATACCTGTACGATCATGTATGATAATTTTGATGATACCATCAACGTCACGTATCAGGCTACAGGAACCTTAACAGGACAGTTTGCGAATCCTTTACAAGACAATATTAACTCATCGGCTTATGTAGGCCAATACGAGAGAAGCAGCGCCGAGACATACGATGTATTGGGTGTGTATGATATTGCACTTGAAAATGCGTTAGAATATGAAAACAGCAGCAGAGTTTTTTTCATGGATATGCTCACCAGTGCACCGATAGGTACTCAAATTACCTTGCAACTGGAAAACAGTGCACTGAATGCCGGTGCTTATCCGCAGGGCCGCAGGAGCGCCTATATTGGTCATGTAAGTCAACAAAACGAATGGCATACGGTTCGTTTTAATTTCAGTCAAATCATTAGCACCAATACTTTGCCTGATCAAGTGGACCATGTTGCTTTACTATTTGATCCTGGACATCTAACGGGAGATGTGTATTATATAGATAACTTCAGAAGATTAAGAGCTTCTTCTGACTGTGCTTCTTTAACTACTGCCATTACAGAAAGTGAAAAAAATAGTTTTTCCATTTATCCTAATCCAAGTAATGGTCAAGTCAATCTGAATCTTCCGGAAGATGGACAACTCCAGGTGTTCAATTTTGCAGGAGCATTGGTGATGACTCAAAAAATCAATGCAGGGTCATCATTGATCAACTTGAATAATTATCCGTCGGGAGTTTATACCCTGGTGTTTAATGGACAACATGCTTCGTATGCTCCGGTGAAGTTGGTGAAAGAATAAACGGGTATCCTATATCTTACTCACTGGTACAAGCGTCTGCGTGTGCCAGTGAGTAATAGAAGCCACTTTTATACGGATAATTTTTATTTCTATTTTATTCCAGCAACAACTCCTGTAAGAAGTTACGAAAATTATTTTCTTCATGCGGCTGCTCATTCCGACTAAGAGGATGAATGGAATGAACGATATTAAAAATGCGGCAACTTAATTTTTCTAAGCAATGTGTTGAACAGCCGACGAATTGCAACTATCATTTTGAAAAAAAATCCTAGTGTTTTGACAGGGTTGCTTTTGGTAGATTTTTTTGAACAGGAAGATACTCCATTGTTTGTCAGTTCCTTATTTTAAACGACAGCTCTTGTACTTGTTCTGGAAACTCTTTTGCATAGGGCATTCCAGAACATCTATAAGATGTCGCAATAGTAAACATCAACAATATCCAGAACATGAAAAACTATATACTCCTCATACTGGCTGTAATGTACATGCCATATGTCATTTTTGCTCAGTCCAATGTTTCCTTCGGTACACCTTACCTTGAAGTGCAGGCACCCTATAAAACCTACTTCAAAAAAGGAAATGAAATCCTTGCTATAAAAGCGGATGGTAAGCATGTCGTTGTGCAAAAATTCAGCAGCATCGATCTCAATCTCACGGCCAGTAAAGAATATAATGACTTTCCTAAAGGGTACAAGATAGAATATGCAACAACCATTCATGGAAGTTTTTATGTTTTCTATTCTTTAGCGGATAAAAAAAACAAAAGCATACAACTCTTTTCACGTGAAATTGATTTTGAACAAGGAACTTTTAGTTCTGACAGTAAGCAAATCATAAGTAGCTCCGGTCAGCTTGCTGATCATTCACATTTTGGATTTCATATGTCGTACGATCACTCCAAACTACTTGTACACTATGGCTTGTCAGTATCGAAAGATAATGGTAGAGTCATTGCAGTGCACGTGTTTAATCCTGCGTTAGAAACGGTATGGAAAAACCAATTCAAATCTTCTTTCACGGCCGAACGTTCAGAAGATTTAGACTATGCGGTAGACAATGATGGGAATGTTTATTTTTTAACTGAAGTGTGGAAAAATAAGCAAGACAGTTCTACCGCTCAAATAAATTTATCCATAATAAAACCAACAACAACAGAGCCAACAACACGGTCCGTTGCTGTTGACAAAAAAATGATCCATAAAATCGGACTCTTTGAGTCTCCGGATCATTATGTATTGTGTGCCGGATTTTATAAAAAGAATATCAATACAAGTATAGCAGGAGGTTTATTCGTTTTAAAGGCAGATGCCACGGGTAGGTTATACGATGAAATCATGATTGATATTTCTTCAAGTATCATTCATCAATACACGGGCACTGTGGTAGCAGATAAGGAAGGCCATTTGACATTGAAAGAAGTAGTATTGGAACAAGACGGTAGCTTGACCCTAATTGGAGAAAATGCTTATCTTGAACAAAAAAGGTATTATACCCCCAAGGGACTTGCTGCTAATGCCTATTTCATTCATTACGACGACATCCTGATCACTAAATTAGACTCCAGCGGAAAGTTGTCCTGGATGAAAAAACTACCTAAGCAACAGGTAGGACGATCCGAAGAAGGAATTGGGCAGATGTCATACAGCTACATACCGAATGAAAAAAATTATTACCTGGTTTTCTTAGACAATGCTACCAATAAAACACTGTCGCAAGATGAAGCACCCGTTAATTATATAAATGGAAATGTAGGGTTACTGACTGCTTATGAAGTCAACAAAGAAAATGGTGCTGTAAATAAAATCACCATCATTAATACGGAGGACAATCAAACCATTGATGTAAGCAGCTTCTCAACGAACAAAATTATTTCAATTGATGCTTCAAATTTTGTAGTGGAATTTTTGAAAAAACAGAAGGAAGAGGTTTTGATGAAAGCAACGATAGCACAATAGAATTTAATAAAGTTCCTGCTCATAAAAGTCCTGACCAGGATATGTTCAGGGCTTTTGTCGTGATGAGGCCAAAGACAAACGGATAACGTGAATCATAGATTTTATACGAAAAGTTTATGCGTCAAGCTTAACCATTCACTAATTGAAATTTTCATCATGGAGATTATTAGAACCGCTTTTATATTCGTTATTGCTGGACTATGTGAAATAGGTGGAGGTTATCTTGTTTGGCTTTGGCTTAGAGAAGACAAGCCTCTTTGGTATGGTCTTACAGGCGGAATAATACTGGCGCTATATGGGGTAATAGCTACGCTTCAAACGTCGGATTTTGCAAAGGTTTATGCTACTTATGGAGGGGTTTTTATTGTCATGTCTTTGATCTGGGCCTATAAAATGGACAATTACTCTCCTACGAAGTTTGACATCATTGGAGCGTTGATTGCTTTGCTTGGAGTGATCATTATTTATTATTCACCGAGAAATTAATGATACAAAATGTGTAAATGACAAACCATGGAACAAAACAAATACCTAGACATCTTTTGCATAAAATAAGACAAGGGGACGCTTGCATCAGCAGGAACATTGATCAGGTATTGAGTTTTATACAGAAACACCAAGTATAATCTTCATGACTATACTTGGTGCATCCTTGTTCTGTTTTTTTTATTACTTGATCATCGGCATGTACTTCTCACGATTTTCGTAGATGACCCATAAGTTGATGGCCAGTAATACCAAGGCAATTGGCAATCCGGATGGAGCATCTATTATATGAGTCAAGAGCACTCCGATCATTACAGGAAAAATAATGATAGCACCCAATGCCCTGTACTTATTGGTAATGAACAATACTCCTCCTACAATTTCAACTACCGCGACAAGAGGCATGAGCCAACCGATTTGCATGAAAGCCGCCATGAGTTGTTTCATGTGTTCCGGTAAGTCGGGAGGCACAGGTATGTAATGAAAAAACTTATTCAAACCTGAATTAATAAACATCAGTCCGAAAAGGAGACTCACTCCAAACAAAATTTTCTTTTTCATAGGATTTAATTTTAGGTGTTTGTTTTACAAAATATATGCAATTCAATTGATATGTTGTATGTCAATCGCCTTAAAAAAATCCCAGGCGAAGCGTGTTGACCTATAATAATATTTTTCCTACTTGTTTAAACAAGAAGTGACACGCAAATATTACTTTAAAAAATCATCTAAGAATTTGCGTAGTTAAATAGCGACACGTATATTTGTAGTCAAATAGCTACACGATGAATTTAAGAAGAGACGTCTTTCAAGCCATAGCCGATCCGACAAGAAGAACGATACTGATGCTGGTGGCTTCGCAATCCATGACAGCAGGTGCCATAGCAGCAAACTTTGATACGGCCAGACCGACCGTTTCTAAGCATTTGCAAATACTCACCGAATGCGAATTGATCAAGCAAGAACAAAACGGCAGGGAAATTTATTACCACATCAATGCAAAAAAAATGAAAGAGGTAGCCGACTTCATCGAGCCGTTTCGCAATCTATGGGAAGTACGATTCAACAAATTAGAAACCATCATGAAAAAACACAAAGGCAAATAGCATGGAACAAAAAACAAAAATCAATGCCGAAGACAGCAAACAGGAATTAGTGATTACAAGGGAATTTGATTTGCCTTTAGAATTACTTTTTAAGGCGTATGCAGATCCGGAGCTTATTGAACAATGGATGGGAACGAAAGTGCTGAAACTGGAAAATAAAAAGTACGGCGGTTGGCAATTTGAAACAACAGATCCCAAGGG
>JAQBNU010000177.1 GCA_028288365.1 Chitinophagaceae bacterium
TCGTAAGCATAAGCTATACAGTCGGCCAGGCTAAAAGTATGGGGGCCATTATTTGGTGGGGCCTGTTGCGCCATGCCCTTCAGCATGGTTGCGCTCCACATTAACATTAGTATTGCTATTTTTCTCATATATGATAAGTGTATTTGTGTGATGTATTTCTGTTAATTATTCAAAGTTGCAATGTGGTTGTGACACCCCTATGTCAACAGCTTATTCCTGTTGATGTAAATTCTTATATTTTTCTAAAAGCTTGTAGCCCTCCAGCGTACAAATGCCATAATTAAAATGCTCTAAAAACTGCTGCTGCACTTTCCACGGGCTAAATTCCGACGGTGGGAATACCGCGGCGTTAAAGCCCATCTCTACCTGGTTAACCCGCATGCGGGCTATAATCTTCCCATCAATTTCGGGGCGGATATAACCTTGCTCCTTACCCTCGCGCAGTAGCTGCTCCAAAGTGCGTATCACTACCCCGTTTTTAAACTGCTGAAACTCATCCCATGCTTCGGGGTGGTATTTTTGCAAATCGTACATCAGGATAGGGTTAGCACGCGAAAGGATCTCTTCCGAGCATTGCATCATCTCTATCAATTGTTCTATCACATTACTGGCCTGCGCCATAATGCCCAGCATCTGTTCCTCATCCTGTTGCATTTTTTGCTTTACCAATGCTATTACCAATTCATTTTTATCGGTAAAAAACTGGTAGATGGTTTTTTTAGATATACCCAAATGTTTGGCAATATCATCCATGGTTACGCTTTTAATACCTGCGCGGTAAAAAAGCTCCAGGCTCCCTGCTAAAATTCTCTCTTTTTGACTCATTGACTTACAAGGTCAAAACTACGGAAACATTTTTTGATTTCAAAGTTTCCATGTGAAATGACATTTTACAGACTGAAGAGTACTCACCCGGTCTACGCTTCGCTGGACCACCCTCTCTTCGCCTTTGGCGGAAAGAGGGGATAAACTACTTATTGAATACCCCTCCCGCCCTCTTTCCGCGAAGCGAAGAGAGGGCCGACGAGCGAAGCAACGTCGGGGCGAGTTGATCTGCGGCTTATCCATCTTTCGGACTTCCGGTCTTTCGGACTTCCCGACTAAAGAGTATCTTTGCAAAAAATACGCTTATCTATATGTCGATGCTTACGCCACTGCTGGCCATCTCTCCTGTTGACGGTCGTTATCACAACGCAACTGCCGAATTAGCTGATTATTTTTCGGAATACGCGCTAATCAAATACCGTGTGTTTGTAGAGGTTGAATATTTTATAGCACTTTACCAGCATCCACTACCACAGTTACAGGGTTTTGATAAAGGTTTGAAAGGAAAGTTACAGGACGTTTACAAAAACTTTAGTACCGAAGATGCCGAAAGCATTAAACTGATAGAGAAAACCACCAATCACGATGTAAAGGCGGTAGAGTATTTTATTAAGAAAAAATTTGACGAATTAGGTTTGGCCGAATACAAGGAATTTATCCATTTTGGCCTTACATCGCAGGATATTAATAATACGGCCATCCCCTACAGCTTTAAAATGGCTTTGCACAATGTGTATTACCCGGCCATCACCAACCTGGTAGGCCTGTTAAAACAACGTGCCGATGAATGGGAAAACATCCCTCTGCTGGCGCATACGCACGGCCAGCCTGCATCACCAACACGCTTGGGTAAGGAGATCAGGGTGTTTATTGAGCGTTTGGAAAAGCAATTGGCTTTATTACAAGCAGTGCCAGTATCGGCAAAGTTTGGCGGCGCAACCGGTAACTTTAACGCCCACCATGTGGCCTACCCGCAAATTAACTGGCAGGTTTTCGGGAACCGGTTTGTGGATGAACAATTAGGCCTATCCCGCTCGCAATACACTACGCAGATTGAACACTACGACAATTTTGCCGCCCAATGCGATGCGTTGAAACGTATTAACACTATACTGATTGACCTGGACCGCGATATGTGGACCTATATCAGCATGAACTATTTTAAGCAGCAGATTAAGGCCGGCGAGGTAGGATCATCGGCCATGCCGCATAAGGTTAACCCTATTGACTTTGAAAACTCGGAAGGTAACCTGGGGATTGCCAATGCCGTGTTCGAGCATTTGGCCGCCAAACTGCCAATCTCGCGCCTGCAACGCGACCTTACCGACAGCACCGTACTGCGCAATATTGGCGTGCCGGTAGCGCATACCTTAATCGCTGTAAAATCAACAGTTCGCGGTTTAAATAAATTGCTGCTGAACGAAAGCGCCATCAACGCTCATCTGGAAGCCAACTGGGCCGTAGTTGCCGAGGCTATACAAACCATACTGCGCCGCGAGGGTTACCCTAACCCTTACGAGGCTTTAAAAGAATTAACCCGCACCAATACACAGGTGAACGCGCAAACTATGGCGAGTTTTATAGATACTTTGGCGGTGAACGATGCTGTAAAAGCGGAATTGAAAGTGATTACGCCGGGGAATTATACGGGGATATAGTATACCATGAAGAGACTACATTCATATTTAACATATCCTTATGTGTTGTTTTTCTCTTTTTTTGGTATCGTGTTTACTTGTGTATTACTTCATGCTTATGGTCATTCATCAAGACTTTTAATAGCTTTAGTACTTATCAACTTGTGTTTCACAGGTCTATCAACTCTTCTTTTTTTTGATCT
>JAQBNU010000171.1 GCA_028288365.1 Chitinophagaceae bacterium
GAGGGCCGCAAGGAGCGTCACACCGCCTGGCGTGACGACTTTGAACCAACTCTGAGTCCGCGACCACTCCAGAAGCTGACCTAGCTTCGACGAGCCTGAGAAGTCGTCCCACGATCTCCGAGGCGCCAGAAAGCGATCGCGGACGGCCGTCGTGATAGCGATCGCCGCGAACGTACTAAACCACTGGAGGATGCCCAGGTGGTACCACCATTGGCCAATCGCAACGACGCTGAATGCCAGCCCCAGACCCATGATTAGCCGCGTCAACAGAATTTCCGGAGTTGCCCATTTGATCGTGTCGAACCGCGTTATTAGCTCGTCCATGCTCGCAGCCATTGTCTCCCCGTCCCGAGATTTTCTCGCTATAGCGAGACTAAGAGATCACTAGACTGGGTTTTGAAATCGCGACGCTCTCGTCGAGCCCCCCCCCCGCTATGGTTCGAGAAGACGCGGGCGTTAGTGAAGCATGAAATTTGAACTCTCTGCCAAATCAGACTCGAATTACGAAACTTGTATATCGGACTCGACTCTCGGGGCCCAATCCTGAAATAAGGTCGAGCACCCACTGAGACGCCAGTTGGCGCCCCCGTGTCTGGACCAGTTCCGCGAAAACGCTTTCTATGGCGTCAAGCAACGGATCAGGATTCCCATCTGCTGTTTGAAGGCCGTCAACTATCGCGGCATCTACGAAAGAGAAGGTTCGAGCGTCGAACCAAGGAGACCGCAGAATCGCTGCTACTAAGAGAGCCAGATTTTCGCTCAGAGCTTTTGGATCGGGTGAAACTCGAACTAGCCAGCGTGTAGAGGCAGAAAACCACTTCTCCAACTCGGGCCCGTCGCTAGACAGGGAACCCGATTGTTCTAAAACGAATCTCATTACTTGGTTGCCGTCGGCGCCACCGAGGTTTTCTATGACAGAGGCCACGTTCGTTGGCGACTCAGCGTGCATCGAAACTGCGGCGACGTAGACTCCCTGGTCGAACGGGATCTCCACAAATCGTTCTGATACGAGTCGGGCACGTGCTACGTCTGCCTCGACCCTGCTCAATTTTCCAAGCCCGAGAAGAACATTGATCAACATCGGCGTGGAAAAGGCATGGCCTCCGAGCGAGTCAATGAGTCGGTTTAGCGCTAGATCATCAGACCAGAGAAACCGGGTGGACTCAGCTAGGGCTGCGGCACTCAACCAGGCATCGTTGCCGGCTCCGTTCTGAAGCTCTTGGAAGAGCGAGTTTGCGGGGCGAGGTTCGCGATGCATCGGTCGCATACGGTCTACTAGATCGACTGCTCGAACCGTCGACACCTCGCGCGACTGGTTGCTCCGGTAACGCCGAGCAACTGGCCCGGACGAGGCGGACTTTAGCGGGCCCGGTCCGCCGAGTGTCGCAAAGCTGCGCTGGGCAGAAACGGCGTCCCGAAACTGGTCGGCCGAAACCGAGACGCCACTGAAACTCCCCAAAAGCTTCGGAACGATTTCGTCGGGCAGGATGGTCATCGTAAACAGGGCAGTCGTGTCCGCAACGATCGAGGTCCCGATGGCCTCTTCCGCATTGGACTTCTCTCCATCAGCATTCGAAGTGCTGAACCGAACACCGGAAACTCCTGCAACCACTGCCTCGGCGTAAGAGTGGCCGTGAGCCAGCGCGAAAGCACCCAAGGGGATCTGAGCACTCAAGATGCCATCGTCTAGCTCAGAAGTATCTACGCGCTCACCCACTACTTCAGCGATGGCCTCGAGAATACCCAGTGGATTATCTTCGTCGAACGTGAACTGTTTGATCGCGCCATCCGGAAAGTCCGCAAAGTAGGAGCTGAACAAATCCGCCCTGAGGGGGTCCACGGTTGACTGCTCGGATACGAATTCGTCCTCGCGGACGGTGTCAACTGGCTGGGCGTTGTCGGCCTCGGTCAGTTGAGGGAGGGGGCTATCGGGCATATCGGGTGCGGGCGAAAAGAGAACAAGAGTGACTATGAAGCGACGTATATCCTCATCCTCAGGCCACGCGGCAGCGAGTTCGGCGAGGTCCTCGACCGTACCGACCGCGCTGCCATATTCCTGATATAGCCCGAGCCATACCTTCACTCCTTGGCGGTGCCGCGGACGCTGACTCCCTCCCGTTGTTGTCCAAGTCTCCAAGGCAGTGTCGAGTTCACCTGAGTAGAACTGGCACGCTATTAGTGCCCAAGTGGAGTCCATCTCGCCAGGTCGCAGACGAACCATATTCTCCGCGGCACGCGTCGCACCGTCCCAATCATTCAGGGAGGAGAACGCCTCCACGAGAATGCGATTGGCTTGCCAAGCCGCTCCCCAGCCTCCCGGTGCAGATGCCTGGGCTCTGTGCACGCTATCAATTGCGATAGCGGCGTCACCCAGTGCAATTCTGCGTTGGGCGACGCTCAGCCACAAGTCCGCGTCGTCTAGCCGGTGAGCTGCGGCCGTTAGCGAGGCGAGCTGATTTTCCGACTCACCATGCGCCTCGTACCACTGGCTCAAGATTAGTGTCAGTCTTGCGGACACCTGAGCGGCGGCTCGCAATCTTTCTATACCGCCCGGCTCGTCTCCGAAGGCATCGGCAAACATTTCGAGCTCATCCGCGAATTGTGCGTTTCCGAGCTCACGCTGCTGCTGCAGGAACGGATGACGATAACCGAGGATTGCGAGTCGATAGGCGAAGCGCCCCTTTTCCTCCCAGTCTTCTGTGCTATCCAACGCAAGTGAAAAGTATGTGGTTGCCGAAGCCCGATCATCGCTTGCAAGCGCGATCAGCCCGCGTAGGTGATTTGCGCTTTGGATCGGAATATCCGGTTCTTCTAATAGCTGTTCGGCGAGCACTACAGAGCCGTTTTCGGCCAGCATTATCGCGGCTGCTACTCGGACCGAAAGACTGTCTGCCTCAGCTGGCGTTGCTTCTCCCTCTGGCGGAA
>JAQBNU010000176.1 GCA_028288365.1 Chitinophagaceae bacterium
AATGAGGTCCGCTTTGTTTACACGATACGGAATGCTCGTAATGACGATGCTTGTGCCTTTCTTGTCTTCGATAATATCCGCTTCACCGCGCACAACGACGCCACCCTTACCGGTTGTATATGCATGACGAATGTCTTCTTGGTTGAACGCAACTGCGCCAAGCGGAAAGTCAGGTCCTTTTACGAACTGCAAAAGGTCATCAGTCGTTGCATCTTCGTTATCAATAAGGTGCATAGTCGCGTCAGCAACTTCGCGCAGGTTGTGCGGTGGAATGTTTGTGGCCATACCCACCGCAATGCCGAGACCACCGTTAAGAAGCAAGTTCGGCATTGCCGCTGGAAGCACGCTTGGCTCTTGCTTTGAACCATCGAAGTTTGGCACCCAGTTCACCGTCTCCTTTTCAAGGTCGCGGAGCAGCTCATCGGCAAGGCGGGACATCTTTGCTTCGGTATAACGATAGGCAGCTGCCGGGTCTCCGTCGATTGAACCGAAGTTACCCTGGCCCTGCACGAGCGGATAGCGAGTCGTGAAGTCCTGCGCGAGCTTTACCATCGCGTCATAGACGGATGCATCTCCGTGCGGGTGGTACGAACCGAGCACCTCTCCGACTACGGTCGCAGACTTGCGGAACTTCGCTGTAGGCGTAAGACCCGTCTGGCGCATCGCGTAGAGAATACGGCGGTGCACAGGCTTGAGGCCGTCGCGCACGTCCGGGAGCGCGCGGCTCGTGATAACCGTCATAGCGTAGTCAATATATGACTGACGCATCTCGGTGGTTATCGATTGATCGACAACCGTCACGCGCGGCGCTTCTTCTTCTGCCTGAACTACTTTCTTTGCCATATATCTCTTACCGTATCAAAATTACCTGAAAACTAAAAAGGAAGCACCGTCGCGGAATTAGTGGACGGAACAGCCTGACGGTCGAGCGTCGAGGACGCAGTGCCATCTACAACCCGTATCGTTGGTGCGGACGTCGTCGCCACTCCCGCCGCAGCACCGACCGCTCCCACAAGTTGTGAGAAGTTAGACTGTACGTTCTGAGCCGCAGGCGTTGCCTGCGGGTTTGAGGCGTCCGCCAGCGTTCCATCTGTAGCATTTGTACCACCAGGACCATTTGAAAGTGCAAACGCTCCCGTCGCTGCCATAGTGCCAATCCACGCGATAGCCACGAGCCCGGTTACAGCACTCGTCGTAGCAAGCACAATACGCTTACGTACATGTTCTGGCTTTTGCTTGAGGTTGTGGACGAAATCTTTCATAGGTTGTTTGGCATTATGGCCGTTGGGACCATTAAGGCGTTACCACTATGATAGCACCATCTTTCTCTGCAATGTCCTTTTTCTTGATGGTAAGTTTCTCAACGCGCTCCTCTGACCCACCCTCCTCTTTAAGGAACGCCTCCAGACTCTTCGGTTCTCCCATGCCATTCCAGTGCATGGGGATGATGATTTTCGGCTCGAGGAACGTTGCGAGCTTGCTTGCCTGCGCAGCGTCAAGCACTCCATCGCCGCCAACGGGGATGAAAAGCACGTCGATTTCATCGATTGCTTCCTTAGCTTCAGGTGGCAGTGACGTGTCCGAGAGCGCGCCAAGGTGCACGAGCATCATTCCTTCGAGCGAAACAGCATATATGGTATTGACCGCACTCAATTGACCCTTTGGGAGCGCATATTCACTCTTGGTCAAAAATCCCTGAATCGTGATTCCCTCTTTTTCATATTCGCCTGGGCCAGAAATCACAAACGGCTCTTTGCCACCGAAGGCGACTTCCTCGCTCCCGGCCATGTCTGGGTGATTACGAGAAATGAGCGCAATGTCTGCGCCGAAGCGCACAGCCGGGAGCGACGCACCTTTAGCGATAGGATCAAAGACGATGGTGGTATCGCCGAACGTAACCTTAAAGCACTGACCGCCGTGATGAGTGATTACCATGTTCTTCATATTCTATCATTTCCTGTTTTGTCTGTCCTGCGCTCTATGAGGCGCCTAAAAGCACTTCGGGCGACGGCCAGCGTCTCAATGTTGAAATGAAAGGTAATGCCACGCGTGACTTTCTTATGACGGGCTCCGGATCCGGGACCCAGACGATCGCAGCAAGCGGCTCGTTCACCATCGCGGTGGATAGCGATGATGGCGACAGCACCAACTTCGACACGAAGCAGGCACGCGGTTCGGGCATCGTCGGCAGGTCGGGCGGCACGGTCATCGGCTAACGCGAGCAGCCGCGTTATACGTCGAGGTGAGGGAGAGCGTCCCAAGCCGCTCTCCCTCACAACTACCTTTCTTCATACATTTCAATGATCTTTGAGCATTACACTCACCACCAGACTCACCCTTCCCAGGTGGGTTTTAGCATTTTAATATTGAGACCGCGAGCGCGTCTCTTATCTTTTATACACAGGTTGAACGCAATGCGTTGTTCGCGCATTATGAAAGTGCAGTAGGAACGATTGTCATTTGGGAATCGCTTACCAGCTGCACGGGAGGGAACGCGTGATGACACATGGCACTCAGGGAGCGCTAGGATTTGGTGACGATGTGGTCGGGGATAGTTCGTCGCCCCGAGCCAAGAGCACGAAAAACCGCTCTGTCGACGATATCGGCTCGGATGGCATGGGCGATCAGGATTCATTCCACGATGGCCCGCAAGGAATCTTGGGGTTCCTAAGCACTCACGGGTATCTCGACTACGAATGAATGCGCAATTGACGCGCACATGGGGCGGGCTCCAAGGAGCCCGCCTTTTCTATTTATTTCCATACGGCTTTCATTTTCAGCCCGCACATGCTACATTCTTCCCATAGCGAGCGTGCATATAAGCCGCGAGCGGGCTATCCCTGGTTTAGAGAACGTGAGGTTTTAGGCGTTTTGACGCCTTGCTTCCCTTTCCGCCAGTACCCGCCGCACAAAGCACCCCGCACTCATTTACCATGCCCGAAGAAACAACTAAGGTGGCGGCTCCCATCGTACCTTCGTTCACCCTCGACGCTAGCCACCCAATGGCCAAGCACATGAACGACATTGCAACGCCTCCCCAGGCTGGCGACGTTATCGAGGGAACTATTATCGAACTCGTCCGTGGACGACTCTATGTTGACCTGCCTCCGTTCGGAACAGGTATCATTTACGGTCGCGAGTACCTGAACGCCGCTGACGTTCTCCGTAAGGCGAACCCAGGCGACACTATCACTGCAAAGGTCGTTGACCCTGCAGGTCTCGACGGCTACATCGAGCTCTCTCTCAAGGAGGCTCGTCAGGCTGCTATCTGGGGCGAAGCTGAGCAGGCTATCCTTTCTCAGACGACCTACACCCTCACCGTTGAAGAAGCGAACAAGGGAGGACTCATCCTCGCTTGGCAGGGTATCAAGGGCTTCCTTCCTGCTTCACAGCTATCGAAGGAGCACTATCCGCGCGTTCCAGAGGGAGACAAGGACAAGATCTTTGGCGAACTCTTGAAGCTTCAGGGCACACAGCTCGCCGTTCGAATCATTACGGCTGATCCTAAGGAAGGAAAACTCATCTTCTCTGAGCGTACAGACGCTGAGGAGTCTGAGAAGACCAACCTTATTGATAAGTACCAGGTTGGCGACACGGTAGAAGGTGAAGTTACTGGCGCTGTCGACTTCGGTGTCTTCGTTAAGCTCGAGCAGGGTCTTGAAGGACTCGTGCACATTTCTGAGCTCGACTGGGGCCTCGTTGAAGACCCACGCACTATGTACACCGTCGGTGACCGCGTACAGGTGAAGGTTATCGAGATAAAGGATGGCAAAGTATCGCTTTCTATCAAGGCTCTCAAGGAAAACCCTTGGAAGACCGCGAGCGAGCAGTACAAGAAGGGTCAGGAAGTGACCGGTGTGGTCATCAAATACAACAAACATGGTGCTCTTGCCTCGATCGAGGAAGGCGTAGCAGGCTTGGTGCACATCAGCGAATTCGCGACTCCGCAGGACTTGCGCGATACGCTGGAACTCGGAAAGACCTACCCATTCACCATTACCCTCTTCGAACCAAAGGATCAGCGCATGACGCTTACCTATATGGGTGTGAAAAAAGGTGCTGCGAAGAAGTAGTCTTCTGTAGCGAAACAAAGATAACAAAGAGTCCCGGACGAAGTCCGGGACTCTTTGTGTTTGTCTATATATGCAATGAGGGCCGGAAGTAGGATTCCGGCCCTCCGCGCACCGTAATGCCCCTAGAGGCATAAGACTGAGCTAGTCATGGTCGCGTTGTGTCGCTGCTCTACTGACCCTTACCCATAAGCCCTCCTTTCGTTGGAAATATGGTCAGCCATAGCTGATCCATTAGTGATACTGATGTGGATTTCTTTTTAAGTCAACGAACTTAGCGCGTATTTGCCTCAAGCATCGCTTTCTCGACGCCGTCCGTAATGAAAAACCCAATCGCAGCATTAACTTTCTTGAATGCTTTCTTCAGTTCAAGCTCTTCCTTGGGAGAAAACTTGCCAATGACGTGCTTCACAACTTTCTCTTCGCCCGCTGGCTTCTTTACACGGCCTTTTGCGGTCGCACCAGAAATACCGACTTTCAATTGTGCGAATTCCTTCGTCTTAAGCGCACGCATGATGCTCTCCACGCCCTTGTGACCTCCGCTACCCCGCCCATGTACGGTCATTTTGATTACGCCGATAGGAAGATCTAGGTCGTCACGCACCACGAGCAGCTTCTGTGCAGCTTTTACAGACTTCACGAAGCCTGTTACTCCTTTGCCTGACTGATTCATAAATACTTCCGGCAGTACGAGCTGTACTTTCTCGCCATCGACACTTCCCTCCACGACTGAAGCGCTCGCTGCCTTGCGGAGTGCGAAGTCGTCGAAGTCGCAAGCTTTGGCGTACGCTTCCACAGCCATTCTCCCCGCATTGTGCCGCGTCTTTGCGTATTCCCCACCTGGATTCCCGAGCCCTACGATTACAGTCGCCATATGAAAGTAAGTATATCAGAGGAGAAGAATCAGGTTGGGTAAAACAAAAACCGCCTTGCGGCGGTTTTGCTTTTAGTCTCACTTGGAAACGAGCCTATTCTTGTCATTAA
>JAQBNU010000076.1 GCA_028288365.1 Chitinophagaceae bacterium
GCATTTCGATTACCTGCTTACCACCGCATGGATATCGGCATTGTCTATAATTTCAAACCGAAGTGGGGACAAGCAGATCTTACCTTAAGCATTTATAATGTATACAACAGAAGAAATACTTATTTCATTTACTACGAAGAAATAAAAGATGCCAACGGTATTCCCACGGAATACGTTGCCAAACAAGTATCACTGTTTCCTATTATTCCAACATTAACCTTTAACTTCAAATGGTAAAAATAATAAGACACTTCCTGTTGCTGTTTGCAACCCTGTTTGTTTTTCAATGCAACTTTGAAAAACAAATAGACATTAAATTACCTGACTACGCGAACACTCCTTATGTAGAATGTTACCTTGAACCTGGTAAACCATTCCGATTATTGGCTTACTATAGTTTAGATTATTTTGGTCCGTTAGTGCCTACCCCTATACGAGATGCAGAAGTAACCATCACGCATAGAGGCGTAAGCATACTCTTGCCTTACGATACCATTCCACGTATTTCGGATATTCGTTTTTACAATTACAGATCAAAGGATACATCATTGGTTCCTGCACATTATAATGAAGTCTTTGATCTGTCCATTAAAATCAATGGAGTGACCTATACTTCTACAACCACCATTCTTCCTGCTGTTGCGATAGATTCACTATACAGCAGTTGCAACGATAAACAACGATGTGATTTGGGTATACGTTTTAAGGATCAGGTCAATACCAGAGATTATTACCGGTACATCACTTTTTCAGACAGTTTGGGAGGAGATGTCAAACAAGATTATGTCATCAGTGATGCACTTTTCGATAGTGAAGATGCGCAAGTGATCGGAGGTCATTCTTTTAATGAAGGACAAAGTGTAGTGGTCTACTTATACCACCTGACGAAGGAACATTATGATTTTCTCTCTTCTGTAAAAGATGCGCAAGAAGCCAATGGTAATCCTTTTGCTCAACCTTCAAGTATTAAATCAAACATTCCAGGTATCCTTGGTATTTTTACCGGCCTGACTTCTGATAATAAAACTGTTGCCAATATTGAATAACAAGCGATTTACCAGCCAGACGCCAGAACATCTGCTAAGTGAATGGTCTTTAAGTCTATTTTATTTTTTTTGATGTAAGCATCCAAATGCATAAGGCATGACCAATCGGTAGAGACAATGTATTCGGCACCGGTATCTAATGCATGATTTACTTTTTGTTCAGCCATTGCCGTAGAAATGGATTCAAATTTCACAGCAAAGGTTCCTCCAAATCCACAGCATGTTTCTGTATAGTGCATCTCGATCAATTCGAGGCCCTCTACATTCTTTAATAATTTGCGTGGACCTTGTTTGATACCACACTCTCTAAGGCCTGCGCAAGAATCATGAAAGGTAACTTTATGAGGAAACTTTGCACCAGGTAATTTGTCAATGTGCAAGATCTCTGTTAAAAATTCGGTGAATTCATAGGTATATGTTTTCACTCTTTTGTATTCCAGAATATTTGACGACTGTTGAAATAAAGTACCATAGCCATTTCTCACCATACCCACGCACGAAGCGGAAGGCATGACAATGTATCGTTCCGATGGAAAATCAGAGAGGAATTTAGAAGCAACCGAAGTGGCCTCATCGAAAAACCCTGCATTGTACGCCGGTTGTCCGCAGCAGGTCTGCTCTTTCGGATAATTGATTTTGCATCCCAAAAACTCCAATACTTTGATCATGTTCCAACCGGTTTGCGGATAACACTGATCGACAAAGCAGGGAAGGAAAATATCTACCTTCTTGATTTTATTTTTAGTGTTCATATTTCGAAAATAAGTCTTGTGCTTTTCTGCTTGCTACTTGAAAAGCTTTGGCATCAATGGTATGCGGATAGTTATTTCTATTCAGATACGCATACAATACTTCGGCTCCCATATTGCCAGCCAATTCATCAGCTGCCATGGGACATCCTCCATAACCACTCATGGCGGTATCAAATCGATTGCAGCCACCGTCTAATGCTGCTTTGATCAAAGGTTCTTCTTTTCCTTTCAGCACATGCATATGTGCACCGAAAACAATTCCTGTGTATTTTTTATTTAGTGCTTCAAAAGCATTGAACACCTGATTAGGTTGAGCAACAGCTACCGTATCTGATAAAGAAATAGTCGTTACTCCCATATCAATCAGTCGCTGACTAAAGTCTAGTAGGTAAGACGTATCGTAAACATCTCCGTAAGGATTTCCAAATCCCATCGATAGGTAGACAACCAGTTTCTGTCCGGCAAGCTGAGCAATAGAATATATTTCTTTCAGGTCTTCGAAAGCCTGATCAATGCCACGATTGGTATTTCTTAATTGAAAAGTTTCAGACAAACTCAATGGATATCCTATATCGTGAACTGTACCGGCAAACTCAGCCGCTCTTTCAGCACCTTT
This sequence comes from Chitinophagaceae bacterium, assembly GCA_028288365.1. GTDB lineage: Bacteria > Bacteroidota > Bacteroidia > Cytophagales > Cytophagaceae > JACMQM01. The sequence goes on from JAQBNU010000076.1 coordinate 2,415, forward strand.
GATATTGGCGACGATAGACAGCAAACGTGTACCGGCCAAGTCATTTTTAATGTGCTCAAATACTTCTTGTGTATCGGCCAGCTGAGGAATCGCTTTAGCAGAAACAAAACTACCGGCATCCAATGTATGGAAGCCACAATGTAATAATGATTTGATGTACTCTATCTTTTCAGACGTAGGAATAAAATGTTTGATACCTTGCATGGCATCTCTCGGACATTCTACCCACTGTATCGGTTGATGAGACATGACGTTATGATTGGATTAGAATAATTCTTTGGCTATCGCGTATACGGCATCTGATTTACCCATGGTATAATAATGCAATACAGGTATTCCGGAAGCCTTCAATTCTTTGGATTGCTGAATGCACCACTCTATTCCTACCTGACGTACCTGGTCGTCTGAAGTACAGGCATTCACCGCTTTAACCAGCGCTTCAGGCATATCAACATAGAATATAGAAGGCAAAATAGTCAATTGCTTCTTTGTAGAAAGAGGTTTAAGCCCTGGAATAATAGGGATCGTAATGCCCATGTCTTTGCATTGTTTTTCAAAGGCAAAGAACTTACTGTTATCGTAAAACAATTGCGTCACTATATATTCTGCTCCGAGATCTACTTTTTGTTTCAGGTATTTCAAGTCCGATTCTAAACTGACAGCTTCAAAATGTTTTTCAGGATAAGCGGCAATGCCAATACAAAAGTTTGTAGAGGAAGCATTCAGGATACCGTCTTCAACATATATTCCTTTATTCAGATTACTGATTTGCTGAATCAAATCGGTTGCATATGCATTTCCATTATGCTCAGGAATAAAACGACCTTCTGCTTTTATCGGATCACCTCTTAATGCCAACACATTATCTATTCCTAAAAAATTTAGTTCGATGAGTGCATTCTCTGTTTCTTCTTTAGAAAATCCACCACAGATGATATGCGGCACAGCGTCTACCTTAAAGCGATTCATGATGGCTGCAGAGATAGCGACAGTGCCGGGTCTTTTGTAAACAGACACTTTTTCTACTACACCATTCTCCCTTTTCTTGTACACATAATCTTCACGGTGATACGTAACATCTATAAAAGGAGGTTTAAACTCCATAAGAGGTTCAATGGCATTGAAAAGGGAATGTATGTCTTGTCCTTTTAGTGGAGGAAGTATTTCAATAGAAAAAACGGTATCCTTAGCATTGCGTATGTGATCAACTACTTTCATTCTTCTGATTTTTAAAAATCAAAAGTACGTCATTCTTTCTGAAAATTAATAGTGGAGTAAATTAATTGAAGCGTTGATCAGAGTTATACACATAAAAAAAAACTGCCGCGGGCGCGGCAGTTTCTCTTAGTCAAGGGAACCAATTCTCTAATTACAAAAAAGTAAACATGCATTTAGTCGCATATTTGTGAGGATTAGTAATACTAAATTAGCTAAATCGCCCCTCAATTTCAAGGAGGAAGCAATAGCTAGCTGCCAGTTGAGCTCCGTTTCTTATAATAATACAAAACAGGATAGCCCTAACTCTAAAAAAGAAAGCTTGGCATACAAAAAATACCAAGCTTAGAATAAAACAATATTATATAAGAATACTACAATGGCATTATCTAAAACACTTAACAATCAGTTTTTTAAGGATTATTGGAGTTCATAGGTGAGGTTGGGCTCCAGCCATTTTTCCAGCTTAGGGAACGGCATATCCTTCCTTCTTGCATAGACTTCTACCTGGTCTTTGGCGACCTTTCCTAAGCCGAAGTACTTAGACTCTGGTTGACCAATATAGAAACCACTCACCGCTGCAGCAGGATACATCGCTAAGCTTTCTGTGAGGATGATACCAGTAGACGTTGTGGCATCTAACAACTCAAACAATTGAATCTTCTCCGTATGATCTGGGCAAGCAGGATAACCCGGAGCAGGACGTATACCTGCATAAGTCTCTTTGATCAATTCTTCATTCGTCAATATTTCGTCTGTAGCATAGCCCCATCCTTCCTTACGAATCCATTGGTGCATTTTTTCCGCCAAAGCTTCTGCCAAACGATCTGCCAATGCTTTTACCATGATAGAATTATAATCGTCAAATTCTGCTTCATACTTTTTGACAATCTCTTCTATCCCTTCACCAGCCGTGACAGCAAACGCACCGAAGTAATCCTTCACACCCGATTCAACTGGTGCCACATAGTCGGCCAAGGAAATATTCGGCACTCCAGATCCTTTCTTGCCTTGTTGACGGAGAAAATGAAACTCCTTCTTCACCGTATTTCTATTCTCATCGCTATACAATTGCACGGTATCATCATCCACCATATTGGCTGGGTAAATACCGACAACGGCATTCGCCTTCAATTTTTTCTCCGCAATGATCTTGTCTAACATTCTATTGGCATCGTCAAACAATTTTTGTGCTTCGACTCCAATGACCTGATCTTTTAAAATGTTGGGGTACTTTCCCTTCAACATCCAGGTTTGGAAAAAAGGCGTCCAGTCGATGTACGGACGAATGTCTTCCAATGGAATGTTTTTAAATACTTTATTGCCGATAAAAGACGGTGTGACCGGATGATAAGCGCTCCAGTCTACTTTCAGCTTATTCGCTCTCGCGTTATCGTAAGAGATATAATTTTTATCTTCCTTCTTATTAGCATAATCAGCACGCATCTGGATGTACTCCTCTTTCATTTTCTTGGTAAAGATTTCCTTCTGGTCTTTACTCAACAAGCTGCTGGCGACAGGTACGCCCTTGGAAGCATCCAGCACGTGGACAACCGCTCCATCGTACATTGGATCTATTTTTACTGCCGTATGTATCCTGGAAGTTGTAGCTCCTCCAATCAACAAAGGTAATTTCATGTTCAGACGCTGCATCTCTTTTGCCACATATACCATCTCATCCAATGAAGGTGTGATCAGTCCAGACAGTCCGATAATGTCTACATTTTGTTCTTGTGCAACCTGCAATATTTTTTCGCAAGGTACCATTACCCCTATATCTATGATTTCATAGTTGTTACAGGCCAATACTACCCCTACTATATTTTTACCGATATCGTGCACATCGCCTTTTACCGTTGCCAATAAAATCTTACCGGCATTTTTTGCAGTATTACCACTTAGTTTTTTCTCTTCTTCCAGGTAAGGCAATAATACGGCAACGCCTTTTTTCATTACCCTTGCGCTTTTTACCACTTGTGGCAAAAACATTTTCCCCGCTCCAAATAAATCTCCCACTACGTTCATACCGTCCATTAACGGACCTTCTATGACTTTCAGCGGGCTTTCATACTTCACGCGAGCTTCTTCAATATCGGCCTCGATAAAAGCTAGTTCTCCTTTTGCCAAAGAGTAAGTCAATCTTTCTTCCACAGAAGTTTCTCTCCATGACAAATCTATGACTTGCTCTTTGCCTTTTCCTTTTACCTGTTCTGCAAATTCCAATAAACGTTCCGTAGCGTCATCTCTTCGGTTGAGCAACACATCTTCCACCCGCTCCAATAAATCTTTGGGAATGTCATCGTATACGGCAAGCATACTCGGATTTACAATGCCCATGTCCATGCCCTCTTTGATGGCGTGGTAAAGAAATGCCGAATGCATCGCTTCTCTTACATGATTGTTTCCACGAAAGGAAAACGAAACGTTACTTACTCCTCCACTCACGTGAGCGCCAGGAAGATTTTCACGGATCCATTTGGTAGCTCTGAAAAAGTCAAGTGCATAGTTTTTATGTTCGTCTATGCCTGTTCCTACAGGAAAAATATTAGGATCGAAAATAATGTCTTGTGGCGGAAACTTTACCACCTCCGTTAATACTTTGTAAGAACGGGTACAAATTTCAACTCTGCGATCGTACGTATCGGCTTGTCCCTTTTCATCAAAGGCCATCACGACAGCAGCAGCTCCGTAGCGTTTTACTTTTTTTGCCTGCTCTATAAATTCTGCTTCGCCAGCTTTCAAACTGATCGAGTTGACAATGGGTTTTCCCTGTACGCATTTCAAACCGGCTTCGATGACATTCCATTTGGAAGAATCAATCATCACAGGTACTCTTGAAATTTCAGGTTCAGATGCCAATAGATTTAAAAAACGAACCATCATGGCTTCGCTGTCCAGCATCCCTTCGTCCATGTTGATGTCAATGACCTGAGCTCCTCCACGTACCTGTTCCAGCGCCACTTCTAAAGCTTCTTCAAAAAGTCCGTCTTTGATTAGCCTCAAAAATTTAGCCGAACCCGTAACGTTTGTTCTTTCACCGATATTGATAAAATTACTTTGAGGCGTAACCACCAACGGTTCAAGACCGCTAAGCTTAAGAAAACCTGACATAAAATGAGTTAACGTAATTTAAATTTTGCTGCTGTTGTATTCAAATGCACGCGGAGCATATTTCGATGCTCTGTTCGCAATGGCTTTAATGTGATCGGGAGTAGATCCACAGCACCCTCCAATGATATTGATTAAGTCTTCTTTTAGAAATACTTCTATTTCATCGGCCATTTGTTCAGGCGTCTGATCGTATTGTCCAAATTCATTTGGCAAACCAGCGTTGGGATAAGCACTGACAAATACGTCTGCCTCTTTTGCCAACACTTGCAAGTAAGGTCTCAATTCTCTTGCGCCCAACGCACAATTCAATCCAACGGAAATGAGTGGTGCATGAGAAATAGAAATCAGAAACGCTTCTGTGGTCTGACCTGTAAGCGTACGTCCGCTGGCATCTGTAATCGTAGCTGAAACCATGATCGGCAATTCTTCGCCACGTTCATCCATCAATTCCATCAATCCAAATAATGCCGCTTTAGCATTCAGTGTGTCAAATATTGTTTCTACAAGAAAAGCATCTACACCACCATCCCACATGGCAGTAGCTTGTTCTTTGTAGGCAACTTTCAATTGATCAAATGTAATGGCACGGTAACCAGGATCATTTACGTCTGGAGAAATAGAAGCAGTGCGATTCGTAGGACCTATAGCACCGGCAACAAACCGAGGTTTAGAAGGATCTTTTGCAGTGTACTCATCGCATGCTTGTCGCGCCAGTAAAGCCCCCTGGTAATTCAAATCATACACCAAATGCTCCAGGTGATAATCAGCCTGCGCAATGGTCGTACTGCTGAATGTATTGGTTTCTAAAATATCCGCACCGGCTTCAAGGTATTTCTTATGAATAGCCAAGATGACATCAGGGCGAGTAATACTCAATAAATCGTTATTGCCTTTTAAAGGATGATCATGACTTTTCAATGATTCATTCCTAAAATCATTTTCATCCAACTCATAACGCTGAATCATCGTGCCCATGGCTCCGTCCAGAATGAGGATGCGTTTCTTTAATTCTTGATATATATCCGGCATAACATGAAATCTTTCGAGGATAACAACAAATGCGATTCAGTCGTTCGCAAAGCACTACAAATATCATTCTTAATCACCTAATAAACAAACACAGCCTATCGCATTTGTGGATAAACAGTTTGGATAGAACAGGGATAAATGCGTAATTTGATGAGTTAAATATAAACACTCAACACCCCGTGAAGCTAGGAGCTGTAGACATAGGATCAAACGCTATTCGTTTTCAGGTTAGTAAAATACTTGATGTAAACGGAATGGTATTATTTAAAAAAATGGAATATGTCCGTTTCCCTCTTCGACTGGGAGAAGATGTATTCAAGATTGGTGAAATCAGCGCTGGCAAAGAAGCCAAATTTTTCAAGTTGATTCAAACCTTTAAAAATTTATTCGACCTCTACGAAGTAGACGATTACATCATCTGTGCTACGTCTGCCATGCGGGAAGCGAGAAATGGTAAAGACATTGTATTTAAAGTAAAAGACTTATTGGGCGTACAAATTGACATCATTGACGGAGATATGGAAGCCGAACTGATCAACACCGTTCTTTACAACGAACTGGACGATTCAAGTTATATACACATTGATGTAGGTGGTGGTAGTACAGAAATTAATTTTTTCGTCAACAAACAAAAAATGGCCACTCGCTCTTTTAAGATCGGTTCAGTCCGCAGACTAAACGGATTGGATACGCCAGAAGAATGGGGCGACATGCATCGTTGGATAGAAGAACAAACGCATAAAGCTCCAAAGCCTGTCACTGCCATTGGTACAGGAGGTAACATCGGTAAGCTTTATGAATTGGGTAGTGGTGATAAAAGCAAAAAAGAAAAGCAAATCATTTCATTGAAAAAACTGGAAGAGACGCAACAGATCATCATGGGATATACTTACGAAGAAAGAGTAAATATCCTCATGATGAATACTGACCGTGCCGACGTCATCATTCCTGCATCTGAAATCTATCTCAATATCATGAAATGGGCCAAAGCAACTAAAATGATGGTTCCTGAACTGGGCTTGAAAGACGGATTAATGTTGATGCTCTATGAAAGAAATACACAAAAAAGTGTCGGCGCAAATCAGGTATTGAATTTCAATAAGTATAAAAAATAATCCCTGTCAATTGACCGAATCATGTTGAAATTAAATGAAATTATGATTGTTGATGACGATGACATTTCAAATTTCATCACTCAGAAATGCCTGGAAAATTCAGGTACGGTAGAGCGAATCACTGTGTACCAGGATTCTCCTGTGGCAATCAATGAACTGATTGAAAAGAGAAAGAAAAATACCGAACTACCCGAATACATTTTGCTTGATATCAATATGCCATACATCGATGGATTTGACTTCCTGGATCTTTGTGAATCAAGCAATTTGCACGAAGGTCTGAATGTAATCATGTACACGTCTTCTTTGAGACAAGAAGATAGAAAAAAAGCTTCTACCTATTCCTCTGTAAAAGGATACCTTGAAAAACCCCTTCAGATGGAGGCTTTAAGAGCCATTGTGAATAAGTAATTCAACTCCATTATAAAATAAAGTGTAGAAACAGAAAGAGAGCGGATATGATATGCTTCGCTCTCTTTCTGTTTCTACACTCTTTGTATCTTAAAACACTTTCGCTGCTTTTACGTCTGCTTCTGTGATTTTATAGAATTCTTCGTGCATGTTGAACACGGCCTCACCAGGTGCAGGAATCACCTTTGTATAGTTCGTTTGAGAATCTAATTCGTAGGCATTGTAATTGTCTTTCATGTTGTATTCCAACATAGCAATGACTTCCTGCTTACATTTTTCATCGTTGATTTTAAACAACGATTCAATGCGTCGGTCAAAACTTCTGATCATCATATCGGCACTGCCACCCAATACTGTGGGATCGCCTTCATTATGGAAATAATAAATACGCGAATGCTCCAGAAAATTGCCAACGATGGATCGAACGGTAATGTTTTCACTGAGTCCTTGTTTGCCCGGTTTCAAACAGCAAATTCCTCTAACAATTAATTTTATCTTTACTCCTGCATCTGATGCGCGATACAACGCATCAATCACCGCCTGATCCTGCAGGGAATTTATCTTTATAACAATGCCACTTGGTTTTCCTGATCTAGCATTATCCGCTTCTTTCAAAATCAATTCGATCAACTTCGTACGCATATCACCCGGAGCAGTAATGATGCTTTGATAAATTCCAGGTCTTGAATGGCCTGTAATTACATTGAAAAATTCGCTGATGTCTTGTGCATAGGTTTCATTGGTAGTCAGCAAACTGATGTCCGTATACAAGCGCGCAGTTTCTTCGTTGTAATTACCACTAGATAAATGTACATAGCTGGTCACTTGCTCCTCAGAGTCTTTTCTAACGATAAGCAATAACTTCGTATGCGTTTTATATTTATTGACGCCATACACAACAAAGCACCCGGCCTTTTGCAAACGTTGTGCTTCCTTGATATTATTTTCTTCGTCGAAACGGGCTTTTACTTCAAACAATACCGATACGTGTTTTCCATTTTCTGCAGCTTTCAATAGTGCCGCACTGATTCTCGAATTTTTAGCCAAACGATAAATCGTTACTTTGATGGCCAGTACATTTGGATCATCCGCAGCTTCTTCAATCAGATCTAAAACGTAATTGAAGCTATTGTAAGGATGATGTAATAATAAGTCATGACCTTTGAGGTAATCGAATAAATCAAGTGACTTCTCGTCTTCCACCAATGTCAATGGTTTCACAGGTGCTTTAATAGAAGGTGATTCTTCTTTAAATTCTTTATGATTAATGATTTGCCATAAAGCAGAATAATCAATCAACTCTTTATTTTCAAAAATATTGTAATCGTCGACATCCCAACGTTGCACAAGCAAATTTTTCATCCACTCGTTCATATTGGGTTCTGTTTCCAAACGCACGACACGAGCGGTTTTGCGAGACATTAATTTTTTCTTGATCTCTTCAATGTATTGTTCTTCCATGTCATCGCTTTCTTCCACTGAAAAATCTCCGTTGCGGGTAATGCGGAAGGAAGAAACAGAAATAATTTCTACGTTGCGAAACAGTTTGTGAATGTGTGCCCGAATGATCTCTACAGTAGGAACAAATACAATGAGATCCCCTCTTTTGATTTCATAAAACTTAGGCAAATTCTGCGGCATCTGAACAAAAGATAATTTCTTCTGTTCGCCTATGATTCCATCATTCTTTGTAACGACTCCCAATACCATCAACTTATTCATAAGGATTGGGAAAGAATGATAACCGTCATAGGTCATCGGTGTCAGCATTGGAAACAAAATTCGTTTGAAATAATCGTCTGTTTTTTGTTTCTCTTCCGGAGACAATTCATTCAGAGTTGCAATCAAAAAACCTGCCTCACAGAAAGCAGGTTTCAATTGATGATTATAAATATCTTTTTGTCTTTCGTAAAACGATTTTACTTCTGCCAACAATGTTCTTCTAAATGTCGTTTCACGGAGGCCAGAATAATCTGTTCGCTCCTTGCCATAGTCGATGTAGTTATACAAACTACCAATCCTGATCTGAAAAAACTCATCCAGGTTAGAAGAAGTAATGGCTAAAAATTTCATCCGTTCAAAAACATTATGATCAGGATGAACCGTTTGATCTAATACTCTGTAATTAAAATTAATCCAGCTTAAATCTCTGCTGATGTAATTGCTATCTACCGGGTTATTATTACTCTTTTGCCAAAACATAGTCTTATCGAAGATCGAAATTAAAAAAGGGGCTGTTATACCCCTCATTTTTACGATTAAATTTATATTATGTTTTTCAATTAAACATCAACTTTCGCATACTTTGCATTTTTCTCAATGAATTCTCTGCGAGGAGCTACTTCATCGCCCATCAGCATAGAGAACAACAAGTCTGCTTCAGCCGCTGATTCAATAGAAACCTGCTTCAAACTTCTTCTTTCCGGATCCATAGTAGTCGTCCACAATTGTTCAGGATTCATTTCTCCCAATCCTTTGTAACGTTGTATACCTACTGAATCTTCTTTACCCTCTTTTGCCAATTCTTTAACTGCTGCTTCACGTTGTGCTTCTGTCCAGCAATATCTCTCCTCTTTGCCTTTTTTGATTTGGTAAAGTGGAGGTAAGGCAATGTATAGATAACCGTTATCAATCAATGCTCTCATGTAACGGAAGAAGAATGTAAGGATCAACGTACGAATGTGACTACCGTCAATATCCGCATCCGTCATGATGATGATTTTGTGGTAACGTAATTTCACCATGTTCAAGGCTTTATCGTCTTCCGGAGTTCCGAAGCTCACGCCCAGCGCGGTGATCATGTTCTTGATCTCTTCGTTGTCGTAAATTCTATGTTCCTGTGCTTTTTCTACGTTCAGGATTTTACCTCTCAAAGGTAAGATGGCTTGCGTACGACGGTCTCTTCCTTGCTTGGCAGAACCACCCGCTGAATCCCCTTCTACCAAATACAATTCGCATTGAGCAGGATCACTTTCAGCGCAATCGGCCAGTTTACCCGGTAATCCCGTACCTGATAATACGTTTTTACGTTGCACCATTTCGCGTGCTTTACGCGCAGCGAAACGCGCCTGTGCCGCAAGGATAACTTTCGAAACAATGATCTTCGCTTCACGTGGATGCTCTTCCAAATAATTGTTCAGCATCTCTCCTACCAAAGTATCTACAGCTCCCATTACATCGGAGTTACCGAGTTTGGTTTTTGTTTGTCCTTCAAATTGAGGTTCTGCTACTTTCACAGAGATCACAGCAGACAAGCCTTCACGGAAATCATCACCGGTGATTTCTATTTTTAATTTATCCAGCAACCCTGATTTATCGGCATAACTTTTTAATGTACGAGTCAATGCCCTTCTGAATCCGGCTACGTGCGTACCTCCTTCAATGGTGTTGATGTTGTTGACATAGGAATACACGTTTTCAGAATAAGACGTATTATACAACATCGCTACTTCAACAGGAATAGAACCTGTCGTGTCTTCCAAATATAAAGGTTCAGGAATCAGTTGCTCTCTGCTTGAATCCAAGTAGCTAACAAATTCTTTAATCCCTCCCTGAGAGTAAAACGTCTCACCGATTGATTTACCATCCTCTCCAACTTCGCGATGATCCGTGAAGTTGATGCGTATCCCTTTGTTCAGGAAAGACAATTCTCTTAAACGTGCTGCTACTGTTTCATACTTATAAACCGATTCAGTGAAAACCGAACTGTCAGGAAGAAAATGAACTGTCGTTCCATGTTCATCGCTTGTCCCGATTTCTTTTACGTCGTATTGAGGAATACCTTTTTTATATTCTTGTCTGAATGATTTGCCATCTCTATTAACAGTAACAGTCAAATGGCTTGATAAGGCATTCACACAAGATACCCCTACACCGTGCAATCCACCGGATACTTTGTAGGTGTCTTTATCAAATTTACCTCCTGCATGCAAAACGGTCATTACAACTTCCAATGCAGACTTACCCATCTTCGGGTGAATGTCTGTAGGAATACCACGGCCATTATCGGTTACAGCCACTGAATTGTCTTCGTTGATCTCCACGTTGATTTCATTGCAATAGCCAGCCATTGCTTCATCAATCGAGTTATCGACCACTTCCCAAACCAGGTGATGTAATCCTTTGATACCAATGTCCCCAATGTACATGGCCGGTCTCTTGCGAACCGCTTCTAATCCCTCCAGAACCTGAATATTATCTGCTGAATAATCGGTCGGTTTCTTATCTGTTATTTCGCTCATTTTCGATGATTAGTAGTATGGTAAAAATACTATTTTTACCCCAGAAAGCAGCGTGATTTTCTATATTTTATCCACAAAAAACGAATAAAAAAATCCTTGAAAAACGGTTCAAAAAATGCCGCTTCCAAGCATCACCAATGTACATCCTTCAACCGCCTCTATCCCTTTATTTTCAAGCTGTTTAGCAAAGTCATCGTTTTCTGTTCCCGGATTAAAAATAACCCGCTTAGGATGCAAAGAAATAATGTAATCGTAATACTCTGGTTGACGTTTCGGATTGATGTATAAAGTGACGGTATGAATGTCTTTCAAATCAGGTTTTCCAGTGACGATTGATTCGCCTTCAATAGTACCCATTTTTAAGCCCAGAGGTACAAAAGCGACGTTGTGCTTGTGCAAACGAACCGCAGCCATGTGTGCATAACGTGAAGGATCTTCTGAAGCTCCTATGATCAATGTTTTCTTTTCCATGGTTTCTAAGTGTTTAGAGAGAATAGTAAATAAGGGAGTTGTTGATATAGGTAAGATTACATATTGCATTCACTAGGTGACTCAGTAATTGGGCGTGTCCCTGCGGGTCGGGCTATCCGCTGCAAGTCCTCGCTCGAATCATGCTTCTAGTTATAACCCTTGCTTTCGGGCTCGCTGCGGGCTTTCCGCTGCTAGCCCTCACGCAACGATGTTTAGCTCTACTCTAAATTGTTATACGACGAAGAACTTGCGTTAGGGATTGAGCCATTGTTTGAGCTCTTCACGCTTTTTCTGCGTGAAAGCAAGTGGCGAAAGCCCGGCCCGAAGGGAACGCCCTTATGCTCTTCTAAGAAATATCCTTCTTTCAATAATCATTAAGTTGTTCTTCAACCCAATCAAACATTAAGTCATTATCAATACTGTGCAGCTATAGCTTCGGCACATTTCATACCGTCTATCGCAGCAGAGACAATACCTCCCGCATAACCGGCTCCTTCTCCACAGGGATAAAATCTTTTTACCTGAACATGTTCCAGCGTCTCTTTGTTCCTAGGCACCATGACAGGTGATGACGTGCGACTCTCAACACCCACCACCTGAGCTTCGTTGGTATAAAAACCTTTCATCTTTTGTCCAAATGCTTTGAAGCCACCTTTCAAACGTTGTGAGATAAATGGAGGCAAGACTTCATCTAACACCACCGATGTCAATCCAGGTTGGTAAGAGGTGTCAGGTAAAGAAACAGAAAGTTTACCATTTACAAAGTCCACCAAACGTTGAGCAGGAGCGGCCTGCGTCTTGCCTGCTGCTAACCAGGCTTTGTGTTCCACACTTTTTTGGAAAGCCATACAAGCTAATGCCTTCTGTATGCCAAATTCAGGAATATCTTCCAGTTCCACCGACACTACAATGCCGGAGTTAGCATACTTTGAATCACGACGTGAAGGAGACATACCATTCACTACGATCTCATCCTGCGCCGTTGCTGCGGGAACGATAAAGCCTCCAGGACACATGCAAAAAGAATATACGCCACGTTCTATTTTATTGTAAGCCACCTGCTGCACCAAAGAATAAGACGATGCCGGTAAATAAGGTCCTCGGTCATTACAATGGTATTGTACCTGGTCAATGATTTCCTGCGGATGTTCGACGCGCAAACCCAAGGCAAAAGGTTTAGCTTCTATATAAATTTTTTGTTCGTTTAACAATTCAAAAATATCTCGGGCAGAATGTCCCGTTGCCAATATACACGAAACGCCTGTATAGCTTATCCCTGCTGATGTTTCGACGCCTTTGAATTCATTGGAGGCTAAAATAAAACGGGTCACTTTGGCATTGAACAATACTTCGCCACCTGCGGCAATGATGCTTTCGCGCATAGTTTGTATAATAGCCGGAAGTTTATTCGTACCGATATGCGGATGTGTATCCACTAAAATATCTTCTTTCGCTCCGTGAGCAACGAACATCTCCAGTACTTTTCTTAGGTCTCCACGTTTTTTGGAACGTGTATATAATTTACCATCTGAATACGTTCCTGCTCCTCCTTCTCCGAAACAATAGTTCGACTCAGGATTGACAACATTGTCTTTGTTGATAGCCGCCAGATCGCGACGACGGGTTCTCACGTCTGTTCCACGTTCCAGTATAATAGGTTTGTAACCTAATTCAATCAGACGCAAAGCAGCAAACAAACCCGCAGGACCTGCTCCAATGACTATGACTTCTTTCGCAGCCGAAACATTATTGGGTTGAATCTCATAGGAAGATAAAGGTTTAAGACCTTTCAACTCGCCTACCTCCAATGCCAACCGATATAAAACGATACGGCTTCGTGCGTCGATGGAGCGCCGGATCACACGACAATAGAAAGCTTCTGAATTTTTAATGCCTACCTTTTGAAAGGCCTGAGCACGCAGGTACGACTCATCAAATGCTTGCTGGGGAAGACAAGCTATTTCTATTATTTCTTGCATGTGTAAGGTATTTATCCTTAAATGATCCGCTACAAGTTAAGAAGTTTAGTTTGTGAATACAAAGATCCTACGAATGGATCAATGTGCTTTAGGGAAAATATATCCTATCGTGAAACCGA